>RFPR01000026.1 GCA_009928265.1 Pseudomonadota bacterium
GATACCGGGCTGCATGAGCTTGGCCCAGCCGTATTTCCCGTAGTCGCCGCTGAAGAACTTCCGCTTGCCGCCCAGCTCCTCGGCCTCGGCGTCCATGTCGTCCATGAACTTGTAGATGAGGGCGATGGTGATCTGCTCGACCTGGGACTTGGGGTCGGGGACCTTCCCCACGAGGAGGTCGCGGGCGGTGTCGATGCGGCGCTTGGTATCGGTGTCGAGCATGGCTGGCGGAAAGGAGGGTAGGCTGAAGGATGAAGGGGGGCGGGAATGAATTAGGCCTTCTTCCTCTTCATCGCGATCTTCTTCGCCGTCATCTTCTTGATACTCACGACGCCGTAGGCTGGAGGCTCTTCGCGCACATGGAAGCCCATTTCCTTATCCGGAAGTGCTGGAGTGGCCGGGGGATTCAGCAGGGGCTGAAGCTCCTGGATGATGAGCTTGAGGACTTCGTCGTGGTTCAGGAGCTTCGCGTCGATCTCGGCAAGGCGCTTAAGGAGATCGGCATTGGCCATGAGGAACTCCCGCTGCTTGATGAAGGCTCGGACCACATACTGGCTCATCCGGACGGCCTCGGGACTGTTCAGAATCGTGGAGGCCATGATGGCCCCGTGCTCGGTGAAGGCGTAGGGAAGGGAACGACGGCCGCCATGACCATCCGTTGTATTATCCTTATCTTCAGGAAGATCCGATCTTGAGGTCACAATTTGTGACCTCAAGTTGCTCCATTCTGAGTTGGAGAGTTGGAACATAAAATCCAGAGGGAAACGTTCCAGATTCCTTTTCACAGCTTGATTCAGGACCTTGGTTGGAACCCCGTAGAGTTCGGCAAGATCGGTATCGAGGATGACTTTTTGACCTCGGACCGTCTGAATGAGATCGTCTATCGGTTTGGGTGATTTCTTAGGCTTGGTCATGGAAGTGAGACAGTCTATCCGACGAACTGGTTCAGGGGGACGTAGTCCTTGATGTAGTCGGGAATGATGGTGCGGTATTTCTGGGGGACGGCCTTGTAGTCTTTGGTCGTGAAGACGGGATTGGTCGCCAGATCGGTGAGGTGGCCGCTGTCGATGATGTGCCGGACCTGATCGCTGGTGGCGTATGCCTTGAAGTAGGTCTTGAGAGCGGGGATGGCCTCGCTCTCTTCGGGCTTGTGGTCGGCGACGAACTTGGAGAATTCCTCTTCGAGAAGTTCGTCCTTGGATTTGAAGCGTGGGATGAGGCCGAAGATCTTCTCAAGGATCTCCCGGAGGGTGACGCGGCGATCTACCTCGGCGGCCTTGCGGAGCTTTTCCAGCGAGTAGTGCTGCTCGGGATTCTGGATGAACTCTTTGTTCACGTAGTCGATCACGCGATCCCACTCGCCGGCCTCGACGCTGGCGGCGATGAAGTCATTCTCCCGGACGGCCTCCTCGAACTGCTGGAAGAACATCCGGTCGATCTTCATTCCCCGCTCGCCGACGGGCTCTTCCTTGATCGTGGAGAGGATGTCCCCGCCGGAGTAGGTGTAGGTGGTTGGTGTTCCACTCTCTCCGCCTTCGCCGCCCTTGCCGGTTGCCTTGCCCTTCGGAAGCTCGAGGATCTCGTCGTAGTTGAACTCCTCCTCGAAGTATTGGCAGTTGGCGAAGAAGTCGAAAAGCTTGAAGGCGCTCTTCTTAGGTTCCTTCACGCTTTCCTTCAGTTCCTCGTCGAAGAGGTGCTCGCGGAAGTCGTGTTTCCGGGTGCCGCGGCCCTTGATCTGAATGAAGTCTGTCGGGGAGAAGATCGGGCGGAAGAGTCCGAGATTCAGAACATCTGGGCAGTCGTAGCCGGTGGTCATCATGCCGACCGTGACGCAGACTCGGGCCTTGCTGGTCTTGTAAGTCGGGATGAAGTTGGCGGAGCAGAGGAGGTTGTTGTTAGTGAAGTTGGTGGTGTGCTGCTGGGCGCCATCCACATTCGACGTGACCTGAACAGCGAAGTCCGACTGGTACTTGCCGGGGAACATCAGGTCGGCGATCTGGTTCAGGATCTGGGTGAGCTTGGATGCATGGCTCTGGCTCACGGCAAAGACGATCGACTTGCCGACCTCCCCGCTGACGGGATCGCGAAGGGCATTCTCAAGGAAGGTTTTGCAGAAGAGCTGATTGGTGGCCTCGGAGAAGAAGCGCTTCTCGAACTCACGGTGGGTGAAGCTCTCCTCGGAGGAGTTGCCCTCTTCGTCCTCGATAGTGGAGATGTAACCCTCATCTGAGAGGAGCTGCGTGGTGATGTCGCTTCGGGCGTCGACTACGGTGGGATTGATGAGGAAGCCATCCTTCACTCCGTCGAGCAGGGAGTAGCGATAGGTGGGCTGGCCGTCGTTGCATCCGAAGGTGCGGTAGGTGTCGAGTAGGAGGCGCCGCTCGAACTCGCGGGGATCTTTGGCTCGGGCCTCCTGCTGGTCGACCTTCTTGAGGTAGTCGCGCGGTGTGGCGGTGAGACCCAGCTTGTAACCGACAAAGTAGTCGAAGACGGCACGAGCATTCCCACCGATCGAGCGGTGTGCCTCGTCCGAAATGACGAGATCGAAGTCGGTGGGAGAGAAGAGCCGCTGATACTTGTTATTGAAGAGCAGCGACTGGACGGTCGTGACAACGATCTCGGCACCACGCCAATCATCCCGGTTCTCCTTGTAGATGACGGCCTTATAGTCGTTGGCGAGGGTCTTGCGGAATGCCTTCAATGCCTGATCTTCAAGTTCTAGTCGATCGACTAGGAAGAGGACACGGCTCGCGTTGCCAGTGCGAAGGAAGAGTTTGATGAGGGCGGCGGAGACGAGCGTCTTCCCCGTGCCTGTAGCCATCTCCAGCAGGAAGCGGTCATTGTTTTTGGAGACTGCCTGCTGGACGGAGTGAACAGCTTTCTTCTGGTAAGGGCGCAGGAAACGCAGGCCGTTGGATTCGATGAACGCGGGACGTTCGGATTCATTCTTCCAAGAGGCTTCGGCGGCATAGCCGGGGCGCTGTGTCAGGACGACATAATCGTCATCGACCACTTCCTTGATCAGCTTCAAGGGATCAGGCGTGACTTTCTGGAAGCCGACAACAGAGGTCGGTGTAGGAAAAGCCGTGATAATGGAGGGATTGCCGCGCTCGAGATCCCAGAAGTAGTGGATGTTTCCGTTGGAGAGGATGACGAAGCGGCAGTCGAGGCTGCGAGCGTAGCGTCGCGCCTGTTCTTTTCCGACAAGGGGATCCTTGTTCTCGGCCTTGGCTTCCAGAACCACGAGGGGATAGCCCTTTTCGTTGAGCAGGAGAAAGTCGACGTAGCCCTTGGAGGATTTCTCGAAATTTTCCCCGATCTCATCGAAGGCCGTCTCTGTCAGAACTACGCCTGGCTCGAGACGGATATTGGCAGGACCCCGTTCATTCCCAAAAAAGCGCCAGCCAGCTGCCTCAAGCAGCTTGTTGATCTTGATGCGGGCGGAGGCTTCTTTCACGGGAAAGGGTTAACAGTCAGATGCTGTTGTATCTCCTCATCCAGGAGGTCGCCACGGGATTCTTCTCTGGCGCTTTTCTCGCGGACGTCCCTTGGGGATGAGGGATTTTGGATGGAGAGCAAGGCGGCCAAGCGCTGCTGTAGGTGACCTACTACAAGCGCAGGCCAACACCGCTATCCGCCAAAAGCACCAGCCAGCACCGCTTACGCGGTGCGTCCACAACAGGACTTAAACTTCTTGCCGCTCCCACACGGACACGGCTCATTCCGTCCCACAGTCTTCTGCGGCGCCCTCTGCACGGGCTTCTGCTGCATGGCCTGCTCAAACACCGACTGCGGTTCGGGAGCCGCCTGCGTGGCGTCAACCTCTCCACCCTCGCCGAGGTGAGGAGCGCCGATGAGATCCTGCTGGAGGAGGTGGCGCGGGAGGGAGGCGAGGAGCTGCTCGAAGGCCTGGAGGTTGGTCGTGCTGCGGAAGAGGTTGTTCAGGACCTCGTTCTTGATGCTCTCCATGAGCTCCACGAACATGGCGTAGGCCTCGGTCTTGTACTCGGTGAGCGGATCCTTCTGACCGTAGGCGCGGAGGTAGACGGCCTCGCGGAGTCCGTCCATGGCGTAGAGGTGCTCCTGCCAGAGGCGGTCGACGGCATTCAGGATGACGTATTTCTCGAGGCCGACGCGGGCGCTCTCGTCCTCGATCTCGGCCTTGCGGGCGTAGGCCTCGGTGATCTGGGCGGCGAGCCAGGTGCCGTTCTCCTCGATGCCGCGTGTGTCGAAGGCACATTTCTCGCGGCTGAGGCCGACGGGGAACGTAGTATTCACCCACTGGAGCAGTCCCTCGACGTCGGGCTCGGAGTCGTTCTCGCTCGTGAGATAGGCGGTGACTTTCTTCGGCACGACTTCGTTGATGACCTCGTGGATGAGGGTGCGCGGATTGTCGGAATCCATGACCTCATTGCGGTAGCCGTAGATGACTTCGCGCTGTTGGTTCATGACGTCGTCGAACTCAAGGGTCCGGCGGCGCATGAGGTAGTTCCGCTGCTCGACGCGCTTCTGGGCGGTCTCGACGCTCTTGTTGAGCCAGGGGTGCTCGAGTTCCTCGCCTTCCTTCATACCGAAGGTCTCCATGATCTTGGTCATACGGTCGGCGGCGCCGAAGTTGCGCATGAGGTCGTCCTCAAAGCTGATGTAGAAGCGCGAGCGGCCGGGGTCTCCCTGTCGGGCGCAGCGTCCGCGCAGCTGGCGGTCGATGCGGCGCGACTCGTGGCGCTCGGTGCCGAGCACGAAGAGTCCGCCGAGTTCGGCGACGCCCTCGCCCAGCTTGATGTCGGTTCCGCGGCCGGCCATGTTCGTCGAGATGGTGACGGCTCCGCGCTGTCCGGCGCGGGAGACGATCTCGGCCTCCTGCATGTGGAACTTGGCGTTCAACACGGTGTGGGGGATCTTCTCGCGCTTGAGCATGCGGCTGAGCACCTCGGAAGACTCGACGCTGGCCGTGCCGACAAGGATCGGCTGGCCGCGGCCGTGGGAGGCCTTGATCTCCTCGATGGCGGCGGCCATCTTCTCGCGGCGCGTCTTGTAGATGCGGTCGTTCTCGTCGAGGCGGGCCACGGGGCGGTTCGTCGGGATGACGGTGACGTCGAGGCCGTAGATGTCGTGGAACTCGTTGGCCTCGGTCTCGGCCGTGCCGGTCATGCCACCGAGCTTCTCGTAGAGGCGGAAGTAGTTCTGGATGGTGATGGTGGCCATCGTCTGGGTCTCGCGGTCGATCTGGACCCCTTCCTTGGCCTCGACGGCCTGATGGAGTCCGTCGCTCCAGCGGCGGCCAGCCATCTTGCGGCCGGTGAAGGTGTCGACGATGACGACCTTGTTCTCTTCGACGACGTACTCGACGTCCTTCTCGTAGAGGCAGTAGGCCTTGAGCAGCTGGGCGATATTGTGCATCCGCTCGGCCTGATGGTCACAGACGCGCTGGCGCTCGGCCTTCATCGCGGCCTTGCCGGAGGCGTCGAGGTCGGGGTCGTTCTCGATGTCGGCGAACTCGGTCAGAAGATCCGGGAGGACGAAGGCATTCGGATCGTCGGGATTGAGGAACAACCGGCCCATCTCGGTGAGGTCGGCCTCCTGCTGCTTCTCCTCGATCGTGAAGTACAACTCTTCCTTGAGCGCGATGAGCGGATCCTTCGACGTGTCTTGGTAGAAGGACAACTCGGCCTTGTCGGTGAGGCGGCGGAGCTCCGGATCCTCCATGGCGCGGAGGAAGCCCTTGTTGCGGGGCTGGCCGAGCTTGACCTTGAAGAGGGCGAGGCCGGCGGCGTCCTTTTCCCCTTTCTCGAGAAGGCTCTTGGACTCCTGCACGAGGGTGTTGCAGAGGGCGGTCTGCTTGCGGACGAGCTGCTCGACGAGCGGCTTGAAGCGGTCGTACTGGTGGGTGGAGACGGTGGCCGGGCCGCTGATGATGAGCGGGGTGCGGGCCTCGTCGATGAGGATGGAGTCGTAGTAGTGGCCGCGCTGGACCTGCTGGTCGCGGCTGGTCGCCATACCATTATCGCGGAGGTAATCGAAGCCGAACTCGCTGTTGGTGCCATACGCGATGTCGCACTCGTACTGCGCGCGGCGCACCTCGGGGGACTGGTCGTGCTGGATAATGCCGGTGGTCAGTCCGAGGAAGCCGTAGAGCTGGCCCATGCACTCGGCATCGCGGCGCGCGAGGTAGTCGTTCACCGTCACGACATGGACGCCGCGTCCGGTGAGGGCATTCAGATAGACGGGGAGGGTCGCCACGAGGGTCTTTCCCTCGCCGGTCGCCATCTCGGCGATGCGCCCCTTGTGGAGCACCATGCCGCCGACGAGCTGGACGTCGAAGTGGACCATGTTCCAGGTGTACTCGTAGTCGCAGACCGTGAACTTCATGCCGACCATGCGGCGGGCGGCGCTCTTCACGACGGCGAAGGCCTCGGGGAGGATCTCGTTGAGGCGCTTCTGGAGAAGGTCGGGATCCTGAATCTGGGAGAGCTCGGCCTTCCAGGCGGCCGTCTTCTCACGGAGGGCCTCGTCGGGGAGCGACTGGAGGGTCTTCTCGATCTCGTTGATGCGGGCGACAAGCGGGAGCATCCGGCGCACCTCGCGCTGGTTCTTCGAGCCGATGAGTTTCTTTAGGATCCAGGTAAACATGAAAAAGGGCCGGTCTAGGGCGAGTGGTCAATCAACACGAACACGGACCAACGGGCAAGCCAAGGGGAAGATATCTCGGAGAGAATGATTCACAGGGATGAAGGGGATAAAAGGGGTTATTGCCACCAACATCGTGATTGCGGCGGTTGATGGCGTGGGCCTCTATCGCCTGGCCTTTCCTTCTCGGAGTTGAATTCTTTCCATCTCCTTCATCCCTGTGATTCTTCGTTAGTTCTCTTTCCGGTACATCTCGAGGCGGCACTCGAAGCCACCCATGTCGATCGCTTGCCGGTATTCCAATTTCAGCGAAGGGTCCTCGGGACGGAGGCGGAGCGGATTGGCAAAGACCAGTCGCCCACCCGGTGCGAGGGCCCGAGCCGCCACCCGGAAGAGATCGGCAAAGAGACCCTGCAGATCCTTCACGCGGACACGGCGACCGAGGGGGGGATTGGTGATCATCAGGGTGACGCTCCTGGGGGTGATCTCGGCATCCCTGAAATCACAGGCAGAGAAACTTGATTTGATGTCGGAAAGTTCTGCAGCGGAGATATTTGCCCGTGCGACGGCGATGGCTTTCGGATCCAAATCGGTCCCATGGAGGGATGAAACTCCCCCGAGCAGGGTCCGCTCGACCAGTTCGAGTCCCGAGCCGCAAAAAGGATCCCAAACCACCTCCCGGGAGTGGGGTCCGGCCATTCCAGCAAGTCGGGCCATGCAGGCGGCAAGCGGGGGATGGGAGGCAGCAGGGATGTCATCCAGTCGGTAAGAAAGGCGCGGGTCGGGGTAGAGGCGGGGTCGGAGTTCCACGAACGACTCCTTCCGTCCCTCACCCGTCGGGATCACATCGATCGACCAGGGCGCCTCCCGGGAATCGTTCAGAATCTCTGGTGCCTGTTCAAAGACCCGGTCGACCACGCGGCGGATTGCCCCGCGCTGGTGGCCTCGCTCGGGAAAATCCAACCGATAGCGTGGCACTCCGGAGGTGGCCGTCGTCATGAGCGCGCGGTTCGTCGGGGAGGCGATGCAGGCCGCAAGCTCCTCGGCCCAATCGTCGGAAGTATCTCGAATCGTTCCGAGATCGAGCCCCACCGTGGCGAAGCAACGAAGGCGGTAGAGATCGCCTAGGGAAAACTCCTCCGAGGTCTCCACCGTGACGCATCCCGGACGGACGGTCCCCACACGGAAGCCGTCATGAGCGCGGAGTTTCTCCGAGGCCTCATCGTAAACGAGTTTCTCCAAACCGCGGCGGCAGCGGAGACGGATCTTCAGCACACCCTTCATAGGGAGGCGTGCCTGCAAATTGATGGAGGCAGGTTGCTCACGGCGGGCAACTCCGGCGCGGACTTTCTGCTCGGTCAGTCTCGGGAGAGCGCCCTGTCCTGCGAGGGCAAGGGTGGCCGCTCCGCCGACTTTCTCCAGTGCCCGTCCGAGGTGACGTTGCTCCCTCTCTCCGGCCGTGTGGAGCACGTCGAGGATTTTCGACTCGCCCTGCTCCCCGGCGCCGATCTTGGGCAGGGCATTGGCTGCATAGCGGCGGATCTTTTCCTGCGGATCGGCAAGGAGGGTGATCAGCCAGTCGCGCACGCGACGCTTCTCCTCCTCGGTGCCGAAGCGTCCGAAGATCATGCCTGCCGCACGGATGACGGCGACGCGCTCCATGCGCTCTCGCGGTGAGGCTGCATCGAAGCGGGTAACCTCGTCGCTCCAGAGGCGCTCCTTCGGGAGATCGCGCAACTGCTTGTAGAGATCCTGATCGGCTTTCACCTAGGGACGATCCCCGGCGGATTCCACGCGGCGCTCGGCGAAGAAGGATTTGAGCAGGCGGGCGCTCTCATCACCGAGCACGCCCCCGGTGATCTCGCAGCGGTGGTTCAGCTCGGGCATCTGGAGAATATTGATCAGGCCGCCGGCCGCTCCGCCCCGTGCATCGTGGCATCCGAAGATGACGCGGCGGAGGCGCGCATGGACCAGCGCTCCGGCACACATCGGGCACGGTTCCTTGGTCACGTAGAGATCGCAGTCCGTGAGGCGCCAGTCGCCGAGTGCGTTCTCGGCCTGCGTGACTGCGAGCATCTCGGCGTGGGCGGTCGCGTCCTTCAGTGTCTCCACCTGATTCGCCGCACGCGCGATGATACGGCCCTCGCGCACGACCACGGCACCGATCGGCGCCTCCTCGGCCTCGTAGGCCTTCAGCGCCTGTCGCATCGCCTGACCCATGAAGTAATCATCGCTCCGAAGATCGATGATCGGCTCTTCATCGGATGGCCCGTCGTGAAAAACAATTTCCATGTCGTTCTCCCTAGGAACCAATGCCTAATTCCTATTCCCGCATCGCGCGGATTTCCACGGCGCGGTCGGCAGCCTTGAAGACGGAGGTGCCCGCCACCATCACGTCTGCTCCGGCCTCGCGGCAGAGGGCCGCGGTCTTGGGATCGATCCCTCCGTCGACCTCGATGAGGAAGCCGAGGCCGAGATCGGTGCGGAGCCTGTCGGCCTCGCTGATCTTGCCGAGCATGTCGGTCATGAAAGGCTGTCCTCCAAATCCCGGCTCCACGGTCATGATGAGCAAGATGTCGAAGCGGCCGAAGAGCTCCCGGGCCTGATCGAGAGGTGTGCCGGGCTTGATCGAGAGTCCTGCTTTCTTTCCTGCCGCGCGGACGCGGTCGAGCGTAATGCCGGCGTCGTGGTTTGCCTCAAGGTGGGAGGTGACCGATGCGACCCCTTTCACCGCCATGAACTGCTCAATGTAGCGGTCGGGCCGCTGGATCATGAGGTGTACGTCGAGTGGGAGCGCCGTATGTCGCGAAGCTGCCTCGACGATGGGCGCGCCGAAAGAAATGTTTGGAACGAAATCCCCGTCCATCACGTCGCAGTGGATCCAATCCGCTCCGGCAATCGTTACGCTCTCGACCTCCACGCCGAGTCGGGCGAAATCGCTCGCGAGGATCGACGGTGCGATGAGGGAGGTGGTGCGGCCGGGCATGGGAACAGAGTCAGCTGAAGAAGACTTCCTTGAGCAGGATACTCAGCCCTCCAGCACCGAAGACAAGGCTTCCGTACCAAAGAAACTTTTTGCGTGTGACGGCGGAAATCGCCCCGATGGCGATGGAGATCTGGAAGAGCGTAACCCCGGTGGCTAGCAATGTGCGCTGGGCCAACCGGTGAGAGGCCTCTGTCTGCTTCTCCTCGGCTTGATGGCGGATTTCCTTCATTTCCTCGTCGTAGCGTTTCAGCTTGTCTGCATCGGATGCCGAGGGTGGCTTTCCGGTGAGTCCTTGGAGCGTCTCCATTTTTCCTGAGAGGACCGTGCTCTTGATGCTCTTAGCCTGATAGTAGGACCAATGGTCCGCGGCGTGGATCTGCTCGATCAAAGCCTCGTCGGCCCGTTCCCCGGCCAAGTATCCAGTGACCGCAGCAAATGCTGCGATGAGCGCGGTGGTGAGCGCAACGCGCGTCAGGTGAGCGCCGCCATGCTCATGAGCATGGTGCTGTACCTCGTGATGGAGATCGTGGATCGTCTCGTCGGCCGGGTTTTCCATGTCCTGGGACGATCCCTTTAGCCTGGTCGCGGATCAGATGTGGATAGCGTGGCCCTGCGCGGCCTCGGTCGCCTCGAACACCGCCTCGCTGAGCGTGGGGTGCGCGTGGATCGTGGCAGCTATGTCGTCGTAGGTGGCCTCGAGCGTGATGGCGAGGCCGAGCTCGGCGATCATCTCGGTGGCATCGGCTCCGATGATGTGCGCTCCGACGATCTCGCCGTGCGGCTCATTGAAGAGAAGCTTCACAAAGCCATCGCTCTCACCGACGGCGAGCGCCTTTCCACTTGCCTGGAAGGGGAACTTGCCAATCTTGACCTTGAGTCCCTTTTCCTTCGCGGCGCGCTCGGTGAGCCCGACGCTGGCGACCTGCGGCTGGCAGTAGGTGCAGCCGGGGAACGTGCGGCGGCGGGCGGGCTTGCGCTTGCCGAACATTCCCTCGACGGCCTGGACGGCCTCAAAGCTGGCGACGTGAGCGAGCCATGGAGGCCCGATGATGTCACCCGCGGCGTAGACGCCGGGGATGCTGGTCTCGTACTTGTCGTCGACGGCGAGGTAGCCGCGCTCGTCGAGCTTGAAGGGGGCCGCGCCGCCGGGCAGGAGCGGGGAGACGCCGATGGCGACGAGTGCCACATCGGCCGATAGGGTTTCATTCGCGCCGCCGGAGACGGTGATCTTCACGCCGTCCTTGGTGGCGGTGGCCTTCTCGACCTTGGTACCGGTGAGGATACGGATGCCCTGCTTGATGAGTGCTTTCTCCAGCGCGGCGGAGACCTCGGTATCCTCGACGGGGAGGATATTGGGCTGCATCTCGACGATAGTCACTTTAGTGCCAAAGCTGTTGAAGAAGTAGGCGAACTCGACGCCGATCGCGCCTGCGCCGATGACGATGAGCTCCTTCGGCTGCTTCGCCAAGACGAGTGCATGGCGGCTACCGATGACGCTCGTGCCATTGAATGGGAACCCCGGCATCTCGCGGGTGACGACACCAGTGCTGATGAGGATCTTCGCACCCTGGAGCGTCTGCTCGGAGCCATCGGCTGCCTTTACCTCGACCGTTCCGGCCTTCGGAACGCTGGCGTCGCCCTTGATGTAGTCGACCTTGTTTTTCTTGAAGAGGAACTCGATGCCGCCGGCGAGTTTGTCGGCGACCTTGCGGGACCGGCCGATCACCTTATCCCAGTCGTACTTGAGGCCGTCGACAGAGAGTCCGAAATCCTCGGCATGGTGCGCAATGGTCGTGTAGACCTCGGCATTCTTGAGCAGGGCCTTGGTCGGAATGCAACCCCAGTTAAGGCAGGTGCCGCCGGCGCGCTCTTTTTCCACCACGGCAACGCGCTTGCCGAGCTGGGAGGCGCGGATCGCGCCGACATATCCGGCGGGTCCGCCGCCGATGACGATGAGGTCGTAGGGTGTCGTGGCCATAAAGAAACGTTATTTCTAGAGAAGAGGGATGAAATCGGCAAGGAGGCTCTTGTATGCTGCTCGTGCGCAGTTATCGTTCCGTGATGGAAATCACGCTCGGCATGTCGGGGGAGATCCCCGTTTTTTTCCTCTCGGGTCGCCTTGATGCGATCTCCTCACCTCTTCTTGAGGAACGACTAAAGCCTCTCTTGGAAGACGCCGTGGGCTCCCGACACCTCATTCTCGAGGGCTCTTCTCTTTCTTATGTGAGTAGCGCGGGTCTGAGGGTTTTTCTGATGGCTCAGCGCCAGTTGGCCGCCCGCGGTGGTGGGCTAGCTTTTGCCGGCTTGACCCCTCAGGTCCTGGATCTCTTACAACTTGCGGGGTTGCAGGACATCTTTGTGATCAAGGAGTCCGTGGAAGAGGCGTCGGCCGGTCTAGCTTCCTGACTAGTCCGGCGTTCCGGCGGCAGCCGTCTGCTCCGGGGATCCGATCCTCTTCATCCAGACGGAAAGCACGGAAAGGTCGGCGGGCGTGATCCCGCTAATACGCGAGGCCTGACCCAGCGTCTCGGGGGCGTAGTCCCGAAGTTTTTGCCGGGCTTCGAGGCGGAGACTCGGAATGGCCGCATAGTCGAGACCCTGAGGGATTAGCTCTTCC
Organism: Pseudomonadota bacterium; assembly: GCA_009928265.1. Taxonomy (GTDB): domain Bacteria; phylum Verrucomicrobiota; class Verrucomicrobiia; order Chthoniobacterales; family UBA6821; genus UBA6821. The sequence goes on from RFPR01000026.1 coordinate 12,231, forward strand.
TCCTGATGTCGCTGCCGCTCGATCTGCTCCTCCTCCCTGCGCAGGTACCCCTCGTACTTGAGGTCGGTTTCTACCAGAGACCACAATGCGGCTGGGAAGCGATTTCGGAGGTCGCTGGGCAGTTTGTCCGCTGTGTTTTCCGTCCGCTTGAGCCATTGGCTGATGGGAATCCCATCCTGTTGATGCTGAGTGATTTCCTTGGAAATATCGGCAAGGGCTGTTTTTTTGGCAAGGAAGGCAGATTTTCGATATTCACAGGCTATACCTAGATCTAAAGCTTTGTCGGTCAACCTGATATCGCAATTGTCTTGGCGAAGCCGCAATCTATATTCTGCTCGGCTGGTGAACATGCGATATGGCTCTGGAGTCCCCCTGGTCACCAGATCATCCAGAAGAACGCCTATGTAGGCCTCATCGCGTCGGAGGATCAGGGGTTGTTTACCCTGCACCTTGAGAGCGGCATTAATCCCGGCCATCAGCCCTTGTGCGGCAGCCTCCTCATAGCCGGAGGTTCCGTTGATCTGTCCGGCAAAGTAGAGTCCCTCGATCTTTTTGGTCTCCATGGTGGCATGGAGCTGATGGGGTGGGCAGTAGTCATATTCCACCGCGTAGCCGGGCCGCAGGATCTCTGCTTTCTCCAACGCGGGGATAGAATGGATGAAGGCATGCTGCACCTCATAGGGAAGGCTTGTCGAAACCCCGTTCACATAGATTTCCCCGGTGTGGCGTCCCTCGGGCTCGAGGAAGATCTGGTGCCTGGTCTTGTCGGCGAACTTCACAACTTTGTCCTCAATGGAGGGGCAGTAGCGAGGGCCGACCCCGTCAATCACCCCGGCGTAGAGGGGGGATTGGTGAAGGTTCGAACGGATGATCTCGTGGGTCTCCTCGGTCGTGTAGGTGATCCAGCACGGAATTTGTTCCACATGGAACATTCCATCCCGATGATGGTTGAGCGTGTGGAGATCGTCCCTATTTTTGGAAATTGATTCCGGGATATGGGAGAAGAGCGGCGCTGGGGTGTCTCCATCCTGCCGCTCGCAGCGGCTGAAGTCGATCGACTTGGCCAGGAGACGGCAGGGGGTTCCTGTCTTGAACCTCCCCACCTCGAAACCAAGTTCCTTAAGATCATCACTCAGGGTGGAGATAGAGTCCCCCATCCTTCCGCCTGTTTGGGTTTTCAATCCGACATGAAGGAGCCCTCTCATGAACGTACCTGTGGTCACGATGACGCTTCGTGCGGAGAAGCGAAGTCCCAAATTTGTCTCTGAGCCTGTGACCCGATTTCCCTCAACTATGAGGGTGGTGATATTGGCCTGCATGACCGAGAGATTCGGAAGATCTTCTAGGAGGGCCTTGATCCGGAACTGATAAGCCTTCTTATCACACTGCGCTCTGGGAGCACGAACACTGGGACCTTTGGAAGCATTGAGCATGCGGAATTGAATCCCTGTCGCATCGGTATTCAAACCCATCACGCCTCCCAAGGCATCAATCTCGCGAACAAGGTGCCCCTTGGCCAGCCCGCCTATAGCTGGATTACAAGACATCTGTCCTATCGTATCGGCATTCTGCGTCAGCAGGAGAGTCCGCGCCCCAAGGCGAGCGGCGGCATGCGCAGCCTCGATACCGGCATGACCGGCACCAATCACCAAGACATCAAATTGATCGGGATAGGAAAACATTGTGTTGTTCCATGTGGAACATTTCTTAAGTGTTTAATTATTAGGTGTTTAGTTATAAAAGTGACTGTTCCAAATATACATCTGCTGAGAAATGAATTCCTTGTGAACGCCTTGGTAGGAATTGTTGTTTTTACCGAACAACCTGTTTTGTGGAACAGCAGATCAGTTCATCGTCACCAAGGGTCATGGGATCGTTCACAGCCGGTAAAAGCAGCAAACTCCTGTATAGAAAGGAAGATACGGTGGAAAGGTCACCATCGTTCACATAATTAATAAAAAGAATCTTCAGGGATTGAAAACCATCCAATCTATCACCTTGGGAATAACCCGGAAAACGAAAGGAAGAAGCGATAGAATGAAAAGGCATCGTTAAAGCCGCGATTGTAGCACGCCATGTGTAAGGAAGAAACCTTTCAGCAGGTAAAAGGATCCACTACGTTTTAACAGCTACCCATGAAAGGAAGTTCCTCCATCGTGATTCCCGAGTCAGGAGGGAGAGGACGGTTTGCTGTCTGGTTTGTGATGGCCGTCGTGATCTCGCTGGTAGTACACATGTTCTTTTTCGAACACTCCAAAGAATGGAAGATAGGTGGGTTCTCTCCGGAATCCTACGACATGATCGTGCCAAGGACCTTCCGTATGAAGCATGTGGAAATCGATCCGGCTACTCTGGAGGAACCAGTCCAGCAACCACCGGAGACAAAGAGGGAACTTCGACCGATCGAATTACCCCCGGAAAAGCCAGTCCTCGAAACGCGGAAAACGCGGGAGGAAACAACCAGCTCCGTCATGAAGGAACCGACGTTGGATACGGAACACCCGATAGCAGACGTCAACAAGGCGGGGGAACAAGGATTGCGTCTCGATGAAAAATCGATGAATCAGCTCCTGGAGGGAAGTCGCAACGCACAGTCTCTTCCAATCGATCCTCTAAAGGATCTCGCGGGAGGAACAGGGAGTTCGTCGACCATGACGGCATTCAGTTCCCTGGATACCCTCCTCGAGGGAAAAGAAATGCTGACCTCCGCGACAGCCCCCATCCTGATGCCGACGGATCTCCTCTTCGGATATGATTCCACCACGCTCAAGCCAGAAGCGGCAAAATCGATGGAAAAACTTGGAACTTTGATCAGAAAGAATGATAAGGCCCGCTTTAGGATCGAGGGCCATACCGACGCATTCGGAACCGACGAATACAACAAGTCCCTGAGCCTACGCCGAGCCGAGGAAGTGAAGTCTTGGTTGGTTAGGACGATGGGGATCGATCCATCACGAATTACGACGGCGGGACTGGGTAAGGAGCATCTTCTGGTTCCCGGAATGGGATCGATCGATCAACAGCAGTTGAATCGTCGGGTAGAAATCGTCATCACGCAGGCTGGAGACTAGAAGCCATGAGCGGTAGCGATCTCATTGACGAACATCACACCCGCGTTCACCGCGAGGTGGCAGCGCAACTTGCAACCCTCATGGACGGGGAGAAGGATCTCCCTATAGCCAAACTTCAAAGCTTCCGCAAAAAGGAGGAACATCGTCTCAAGCTTTGGCACCGTGCCGGAGGGGAAGGGAAGGAAATCGCCGCAAGGCGCACAGAACTCGTCGATATCCTGTTCCGGGAAATTTTCCGTCATGCGGCGCGTACAGTCACAGGGAACGCCGAACTCTCCGGACTGCTTGCCGCGGCTTTCGGTGGGTATGGGCGAAGGGAACTCAATCCGTTCAGCGATGTCGATGTGTCGTTCCTTCATGTCGGTCCAAAGCCGACCGTCCAAATGGAGAAGATCATTTCTGCCTGCCTCATGGCCCTCTGGGATCTGGGATTCAAGGTGGGTCACGCCACGAGGTCGGTCAAGGGAGCCATCGAGAGGGCGAACGCCGACATGGTCACTAAGACTGCCATGATCGAAAGCCGCCTGCTGGCAGGAGATAAAAAGCTCTTCGCCGCATTCCGAAAAGAGTTCGAGTCCACATGTGTGCGGGGCAAGGAAAAAGACTACATCGCCTTCCGAATGGAGAACCTGAAGGAACTCAGGGGACGCTATGGGGCCAGCGTCTTCATGCAGGAGCCTAATATCAAATCAGGCTGCGGAGGACTACGCGACTACCAGAATCTCCTCTGGACCGGCGCCTTCCATTCGGGAGCGACCACCACGGCCAAGATGGTCGATCAGAAAATTCTCAGGGACAAGGAGCGCCGGTTGCTTGAGGAGGCCTACGACTTTCTCCTCCGCGTACGCACCGAGATGCACTACCAGACAGGACGCGCTTCGGATCAACTCACCCTCCAGTTGCAGGGAAAGGTCGCCACGTCACTTGGTTATCCAGAAAAAAGCATCCTGCGACGCTGCGAGGCTTTCATGCGCGACTATTACAGCCACACGCGCACGGTCCACTTGGTGACGACACTGGCTCTGGCCCGAATCCGTGAGGAACGAGGCATGAAGCCTGGAATTCTGGCAAAGTTCCTTGGGAAGCGCTCCGAGAAGTCCGGGGCTTTCGTGATCACCAACGGCGAAATCTACCCGACGGCCCGCGATATCTTCAACAAGGAGCCGGCACTCATGATGAGGGCGTTCCATCTTGCTCAGACCAGAGAGCTAGGGTTTTCCGCAGAACTGGGCGATCTTGTCAAAAGGCGCCTTCAACTCGTGGACAGGACATTCCGCTACGACAAGGAGATCCGCACCGTCTTCCTCTCTATCCTGTCAGCAAAGGGGCAGGTCGGCCGGATCCTGCGGCTCATGCACGACCTCGGCTTCCTCGGAAAATACCTCCCCGAGTTCGAGCCACTGACCTGTCTCGTGCAGCATGAGTTCTTTCATCGCTACACGGCCGACGAGCACACGCTTCGATGTATCGAGAAGATCGACGAACTTCTCTTCACGGAAAACCCAAAGCTTAAGCGCTATGGGGAGATCTTCCGCCATATCGGGGACGCCGGGGTGCTTTATCTCGCGATGCTCCTGCATGACACGGGCAAAGCCGCCAATACAAAGAGGCACGAAGAGGCCAGCGCTCTCTCGGCCCAGCGAGTCGCACGACGTCTCCAACTCTCGCCACCCCGCAAGAAGATGCTCATTACCCTGGTCTCCGATCACGGCGAAATGAGCGCCATGGCGCGGACCCGGAATGTGGAGGATCCCGCCACCGTCTCGGAATTTGCCGAAGTGGTCCGGGACGCCGACGTGCTCGACGCGCTGATGGTGATCACGCTGGCCGACGGGATGGGCACTAGCGACGAGGGATGGAGCGATTGGAAGGAGCAGATGGTCTGGAGGCTCTATCACCAGACCAAGGAATATATCGCCGATAGTGAGGGTTTCCTCGCCGAGCGAGCCCAGCGTCGCGAGGAACTCCACGGCGAGGTAACGCGACTCTTGCCTGCCGAATTCACGGAGGAGTTGGAGGCGCATTTTGCCGGAATGGAGGAACGCTATTTCCTCAGTCACGACGCCCACGAGATCGGCAGGCATATCCGTCTGTTCCGCCGCTTCTTATCCGAGGGTCTCGGCAAGGAGGGTCCGAACCTCGAAGCGGTCGTCGAATGGATTGATCACGCCGAGGCGGGCCATGAAGGGGAGAACGAACATCCCCTGCCGCCACATGGGGTTGAGGACGGGGTCGGAGGGGTCGAAGATGGCCAACTCATAGAGGGCCATCGATCCGGCCCAACCGGCCACCAGGGCGGTGTGCATCAGGTGCACCGCCAGAAGGCGGCCCGGGTCGTTGATGACGACGGTGTGCACCCTGTACCAGGGCAATCCCATTGGATTTGGTGCGGGGAAACGAAACGAACAGGAGCTCCGCATGGACTGCGAAGTTCGGTGATCGTAAGGGCTGCCGGCCGTTGGCTGCCTGACGGTTTCAAAGGGACACACTCAACCGGGCACGCCTGCGCAGGCCAGGGCTGGGGGGGCGGTCACAAAACGAAACCTTGCGCCAGGCACAATGGACACAGGCCGCCCTGTGTTCGATGCCCGTCGTCCGTTTTGTCCGGGAGGCCCGGGAGGTGGTGTGTGCCGCCGGCGCCAACCTGCGGGAGCTCGCCCTCGCCGAGGGAATACAGCTGTATGGCCTCAAGGGGCAGCTGGGCAACTGCGGCGGCTGTGGCCAGTGCATCACCTGCTTTGTCGAGGTGGTGGCCGAGCGGGTCCCCCGGTCCCTGAATCCCCCCACGCCGGTGGAGCTGCAGAAGCTCAGGCGTCGGCCTGAGGGCTGGCGCCTGGCCTGTCAGACCGTCGTGTTCGACTCCATCGCCGTGGTCACCCGTCCGCAGATGGGTCGCGCTTCCCTGGATGCCGCCGTTGCCGCGGCCCAGGCGGAACCCCTGCCCCTGGTTGAGGTGGCTGTGGAGCCCGTGGAGGAGGAGGGTCAGGAGGAGCCGGAGAACGGGGAGCCCCCGGACGACGGGCTGTGAAGCCGCCACAAGGGGGCCGTCCGGCGGTGATACCCTCCCGAAGCTCTCCCCTGTGGCCATGCAAACCAACGATCTCGGCTTCGTCGCCAGCCTGCTGTTTGTGCTGGTGCCCGCTGTCTTTCTGATCGTTCTCTACATCCAGACCAACAGCCGCCAGGCCTGAGCTCCTGGGGCGGCGGGTCAGCCCCGGCGTTCGGGCTCGCGCACGAGCAGCACCGGGGCGGGCGCGTGCACGCGCACGTAGTCGCTCACCGAGCTGCCCAGCAACTTGTCGAGATCCACCAGTCCTCTGGCCACCAGGGGACGACGGTCCTGGGAGGCGATCACCATCAGGTCGGCCCTGGTGTCCTCGGCGGCGGCGCAGATGCCCCGACCGATGTCACCGGTGCGGT
>RFPR01000251.1 GCA_009928265.1 Pseudomonadota bacterium
CGTGACGGTGCAGCCGGGGGCTGCAATGTCTGGCATCTGGACGCTTCGCGAGGCTCAGGAGGGGCACAGCGCTCAGCAGTGGCCGCCGTTCTATGATCCATTCTTGTCCAGCGTGTCTCTCGCCGTTAATTTTGAAGGCAGTTTTTCGGATCAGTCCGCGAACGCATACACAGTCACGGCAAACGGTGGGGCAAGCATCTCTTCGGCGACGTCTGCTATTGGCACTCGCTCGGGTTTGTTCGTCTCGTCGTCTTCGCAGTACGCCAGCGTATCGGGCGGTCTTATTGACGGACTCAATCCACTCATATTCGGAACAAGCAATTTTTGCCTAGAGGCTTGGGTGTACCCCACGTCCTACACACGCTCCAGCCAGAGCGTCAGCGATGTCAATTTCGACTACTTTTTTATCTCTAACAGCAATGGTGGCTTGCACATAACGAACTCTCACAACGCCCGTTTTGGGGCAGCGGCGTTCTTCAACAATCAATCGACTACTGTGTCGCTGTCGGGCGCAAATAACGCCGTTCCTGTAAATGCGTGGACACACATTGCTTACGCCAGGGAGGGCTCGACTGGGCGATTGTTTGTGAATGGCGTTCAGGTTGCTACTACCACCGACTCCACAAACTATTCCAGCGCGCACTCGTTAGTCGGCGGACGCGGCTTTGCTGCCGATACAAGATACTTCAACGGGTATCTGGACGGCGTGCGGATCACAAAGGGAGCAGCCCGATATACGAGCAGCTTCACTCCGCCCCGCGTGCTAGCGACTAAGTGATGCATCACATGACCCTCTACTACGCCCTCCAAGACGAAGAGACGATCTACCTCATCTGCGAGATCATGCAAACCCTCTGCCTCTGCTACCTCGTGTGGAGGTCGCCGTGAGGCACACCATCGAGTTCCTGCTCTGCTCCACGATCGGCGCGTACTGCGTCTGGCGGTGCTACGCCGTGCTCCCGCTGGCCCTCGCGGAGGCTCACGCCCTGGTTGCGGCGTATCTCGGGCAGGGTGAGGGAACTGGACGCGCTGGTGGAACCGGACGCTGACTGATTCCTGGCACAGACTGGCATTGACCACGTCTTGCGGTGTGGCAGTATGACGGAGAACCACCCCCGAGGAGGGATCTATGGGAAAGCCGAACGCCGTTGAAATGACAATCGCGCATCTGCCAATCCCGCAGAAGCGCGGGTGGTGGCATCAGATCGATCCGAAGCACCAGCCGACGCTCAACGAGCTCGAGGCCGCGTGGAAGGCAGGCAAGCTCGGCCGCCAGATGGCTCCGGCGGCGAATGCGATCTCCAAGACCCTGCAGGAACTCGGGATCGCGACCGTCCAGCGACAAGGGGTGCAGAATTGGCTGCGGCGAAAAGCGTAGTCGCAAAGGCCGCAGTGGCTGCCGGCGACATCACGATTGAAGAGGTCAAGACGACGGACACCGAAGGCGGTGGCCGAGAGGCCCGCAGTGTGTCCACGCGGATCCGCACGGTCGATGACCTCCTCAAGTACATCGAGGCCGACCTCACAAAGTTTGAGGTTGCCACAAGCGAGGCCACGAAGTGGGAGGGCCTCACGGCCGACAAGGCCACCGGCGAGCCGGTGGTGACCGAACTGCACCGCGTGTTCGTGCGGCTGAAGCCTAGGCCCGGGCCAACCGTTCGGGAGTGCGTCGAGGCGATGATCGAGGCAGCGAAGGGTGAGATTCGCCAGCCGATTCGCCCGAAGGCCAAACGAGAAAAG
>RFPR01000252.1 GCA_009928265.1 Pseudomonadota bacterium
TCAGTGGGGGCGTACCGATGAGCGACAACCGGCACGCAGAGGACGACTACGTCAACTTCCGAGAGATCAGACGCCTGCGCAATGAGTTGCACCGTCTCAACGCAGAGTTGTACGCCGAGCGCCACGCCGACGCCCACTTCCACGCCTACGGGGATGGCTCGTGGCGGCTGGTGGAGGACAGCGGGTTTCTCCTGGCCTACGGGGAGGCAGAGGAGTGAGTAAGGCGCTCCTTGGCGAGCCGGTAGGCATCCGCAGCAGCCTCTGGGCTGGCGAAGGTTCCAAGGTAGATGCGCTGCTTGTTGTGCTGGATCATGCTCCACCACGTGTTTCCCCAGCAGGTCTTGTAGACCCCTTTCGGGCGTGACTCTGTTTCCACGTCCGATGCAGCGTGTTGAGTTACTTCTGATGTGATACCAGAGTTACCCATTAGTCATGGTCCCGATCACTGCGTCCGAAGGAATGGGGGTATCCAGCACCATGGCGTTGGACCCGACCTTGGACCCGAACAGACGGCTCAACATGCCCATCTGCCCCTTCGCCTTGACACTCACCTCCAAGGTGTCGCGGTTGTCTTCGATGTCCTTCCACTTCTCCACCATGTTGAAGAGGCGGTCCATCTCTTTGCCCACGTCAGGGTCTGGGGTACCCGTCACTTCCTCGCCAAACCGCTGGAAGAGCACCCTTTGCGTCTGCACTTCGACCATCGCCCGGAGCACACCCTGCAACTGGTCCTTGGACCGGATGACGACCGGGATGTTGTACGCACAGCGCTCCCCGGGTGCAAACGATGGGCACTGGAGAGACAGCGAGCAAGTGTCACAACGGCGCAGGCTTTCGGTGTTCACCGAGAGGGTTTCGACCACCGCTGAGTGCTCGTCACCGTCCATGTCCTTGTGGGTCACGGCCATGTGTTCCAAGCCGATCACTGGCAGCATCACGTGCCGCCCTACGACACGGTCACTGTCAACTCGCATGACCTCCGATCCGTCATCCAGCGGGCGGCTGAAGTCGGGTGTATTTACTTCTGAGGTATTGGGCAGGGGGTCCTGGCGGTCCTGGCGAGGACCGATCGACTGAGCCAGCATCACCCAGGAGCGGATGGCAAGGCGTGCCATAGCGGCGGCATCGTCTGCCAGAACGGCGTCGAAGTCCACCCCGAGCAGTTCGATAGCGGAGCGGTGCTGCTGACGCTTGGACAATTTGTCTTCGCTGTTATAGCGGTGCAGGCGGTTACGGTCCCATACCTGAGTTTCACCGTGCTTCTGGACCGCCCACCAGGCGCTCGAAATGACAACGTTGTAACCCTCCAGCCCTTTCGACCTACCGGTCAGGGCACCGAGCACCATGCCCCGCCCGACTGCTGCCTGTGCGGTTCGGGATGCCTGGGCGTCAGCCACCACTGTGTCAGGGAGAAACACAGCGCTGTACTGTTCCAACAGCCCCCGCAGAGCAGCGTTGTCATCGCCGTCCCAGGTGGGAACGAAGAACAGGTCGGAGTCTCCGAGCCAGGTTTGCTCTCCCCAAGAGGGAGGGCCGACGACGGCTTCCGGCGGAACGCCGTTCCGAATGGCACCGTCCAGCACCATAAGGGCGCTTTCCCAGGCCGTATCCGGGCTATCGGCGTACAGGATCCATTCCAGCCCATCGAGGCGTTCCCGGGTTGCCCAATCACCAAGGTCTTTGACACGACGTGAGAGGGCAGTCACGTTGACCGCAACACTCGTTACCCCCTCGGCCTTC
>RFPR01000253.1 GCA_009928265.1 Pseudomonadota bacterium
TACAGGCGCACGGCATCTAGGGGTGACTCCACCAAGGTGATGCGGCTGTGATGGCGCATCTCCACGAACCCGAACAACGTGGACGCTTTCTCCAAGCCCTTCGGGTTGTTCAACACCACACCCTTCTGGCGGTACTGCGCTCCGATCAAGGTGCCGTCTGGTGAGCGGACCGGGAGCACCCAAGACTTGGCCTTGGGATCCCAGCGAACGCCGTACACCTCAGCAGCGTTCGCCGCAAGCCGACGAAAGGCAAGCAGGCGCTCAGGAACTGGCTGGAGGACGTGCGAGAGTTCCCACTCAGTGACGACCTTCTCTTCAGGTGACTGCTGACGTGCGACGTTCTCGGCGTGCTTGCGCTTGAACGAGTGCGCCAGCACAAGAGTCTCGATGTCGTCAGGTGCATAGCCCTGGAGGTCTACCAACAGTCCGGTCAAGGTTCCCGAATACCCGCAGGAGAAGCAGTGGTGCACGAACGTGTGGCGGTTGATCGACCAAGATGCGTGGGCGTCTACACGCCCGAGCCGCTCGTAGTGCATGGGGCAGGACCCGGAGACCTCCTTCTCACCTTCACGGAGGTTCTTGATACCGGCTTCGGCCAGCACCCCGAGGATGTCAAGGGTTGCCACCGAAGTTACCTTTCGCTGCTGCGGCGCGAGCAGGTGGTGCCCACATTGACAGGTCGATCTCTGTGACGGTGCCCGTGTCCCAGTCCCATTCCACCATCACATCCTTGCGGGGGCCTGACCGAGACTCCATCACGTGGAACTTGCTCAGGTTGGAGTCGGGCTGCCGCTCCACACCCAGGATGAGATCGGCGTCCTGGCCGAATGCCGAGGTGTAGCCGATACTGGACAGGGTCAGCCCGCCCTTGGCTCGTGCCACCAGTGATTGCGTGGTAACCACGATCGGGATGCGCGCACCCTGCGCCAACTGCTTCAAGGACCGAGAGATGTCGGTTAGCACCTGAGGCGAACCCTTCGGGTACTGACGAGGATCCAGGCGGTCGCTCTCCATCATGTAGATGCCATCCACGAAAAGCACGTCAGGCTGGTAGTCAGCGATCTTCGCCTGAAGGTTCCCTACCGTGGTGGTGCTCGTCACATCGGCAGACAACACGAACGAGTTCATGCCCTTCAAACGCCTCAGCGCCTGCTGCACCTTCCAGAACTCCTTGCGGGTAGTTGTGCCGTTCATGATCTTGGTGAGCGACACGCCGCTGATGAGCGACACCAGACGGTCCTCTTGTTCCTGGTTTGACATCTCAAAGCCGATGTACAGAGGCATCTTGCCGATGCTGTGGATGTGCTTGGCCATGTACAACAGGAAACTGCTCTTACCGGACTTAGGGACCCCCGTGATGATGACGAACTGCTCGGGCTGCAAGCCGCCGGTCACGTAGTCGATGCCATCGAACCCGGTCGGCAGCCCCCGAAGATGGCCTGGTCGCTCACGACGGTCAGCAAGACGCTGGATGATCTCTTCAGTGCCGGTGACCAGATCGGTGTCACGGGTGGCGCTTGTCTCAGTCTTGGCCTGTACCAGTGCCTCGTGCAGGATGCGGCGGAGGTGCAGGTGCTTCTCGGGTTCATCGTCATTGCCGACAACATCGGATGCTGCCTGCAGGGCCGTCAGGTAGATGAAGTTCTCACGACGCTGGCGCAACTGGTCGATGTAGTACTGCACCGGCTGTGGGTCACCGCTCACCCACTT
>RFPR01000254.1 GCA_009928265.1 Pseudomonadota bacterium
AAAAGAACAGGGGTTCACCTCCAAACAAACGTTTGGAAGCAAACCCCTCTCAAATAGAGCAGAGCCAGGTCTACTTAGCGAAGATCTCGATCTCTCGCTCAATCGCGGCGAGCACGCCCGCGGCGATGCCCGCAAGTACTCGGTGTCGCGCACGCTTCGTACAGCTTTATGACGCAAGTGCGCCATTATGACGCACGTCTTTATGACGCACGTCACATGAAGAAGAGCCAGATGGCTCGCGCGGTTGCCCACGCCTCCATCTCCTCTCGCAATGCGGCGCGCGCGGCGCGCTTCCTCTTTTCCTCTCCCCTCAATGTGGGGGGTGGGGAAGAACAGGGAAACAAAAGCTTATGACGCAAGTGCGCCATTATGACGCACTTTATGACGCACGGCACAAAAGCTTTATGACGCACGTCTTTATGACGCACACACACCACAAACACGTCCGCCCCCGTGCATACTGTGATGCACGAGGGGTTACGGCTGTTAGCCGGTCGCTTTGACTCTTTCGAGTCAAAGCTTTTTTGTGTGTGTGTGTGTGTGTTCACATGAACACTCGTTCACATGAACGGGAGTTCACACACACACACTCGTTCACATGAACGGGAGTTCACACCTCCACCTCAAGGTAGGGTGTGAACCAATAGAAACACGTCCGCCCCGGTAACCGATAGGCTACCAGGGCGGACGTCAAAACTTTGACGGTAGGTAGGCTAGACCTTCCAACCAAGCGAGCGCGCCGTGTCGCGCACGCTCTCATCTGCCGCATAATCGCGGAGAATGAGATTGATCCGAGCCAGGAGAGCCTTCCGGCCCGGACCAGAAGCCCGGTTGAACGCGGGAATAAGCCCGCGAAGGTCTGCGCACGCGACGCGCCTGGCTTGCTCGGCGCGCAGTAGCACCGCGTCTTGCGATGGCACGGGAGCGGCCATGCCGCACGGGACCGGGCGATCCCCACGCGCACGCATACGTGCGGCCGGGATCGCTCCGGTGTGCTCTCGGTCGAGAGCATGCGCGCATGCCACGCCGCGCGCCTCAAGCGCACGGGTCACCCGTGCCGCTTGACCCGTACGGGTACCTTCGCACACGCCCGACGCGGCCCGATCCATTCCCGCGAGGATAGAATCGGCCACGATACCAGCGCGGTCGAGAGATACCTTTCCCGCTACCATGCCGACCATGCGATCGCGTCGGTCAAGAGCACGATCGCGCGAGACGCACGCCGCGTCTCGCATGACCTTGACGTATGTATCGCTTTTGAGCATATTACCTTTCCCTTTTGGCAAGGTATCACCAAACGGTGATACCCTCTCAAAAGGGAGCGATCTAGTGGATCGCCCGGTTCCCTTTTGCCCGTGTCCTACGGATCACGGGGCCCGCTTGCGCGAGCGTGAGACGCCTGTCACCGGGCGCGCGGCGCCATGAGTTCGCGCATGAGAGCCTCGCGCGCGTCCTTCCCACCACTGAGAGCACGAGCCGCTTTCCTGCCCATGGTGCGACCCTCACGGATCGCGCTCGCTTCTGAGAGCGCATGGTCACGGGCAGCGTTCGCCGCTTCACGCATGCGATCGGGGTACTCGGTCTCGGACATCACCCGAGACTCGTTCACCCGGACCGTACCGGACGCGGAGATCGTGGTTACCGTTACGATCTCGCCGTTCGATTCGATCACGGTGCGGGACCCGGACGCAGAAACAGACTCGATCTTGG
>RFPR01000255.1 GCA_009928265.1 Pseudomonadota bacterium
GGTGATCGCGGACACGGTGCAACGCATGCCGGAGATGTTTGAAGAGTTGAAGAGAACATTAGCCGACCATGAGGCTCGGCTGGAACTGCATGAGCAAGAGATCGCGACTCTCAAAAACAAAGCAGAAGCTAGTCACTGAATACCTGGACCTCGTCCGCATGTTGGCGAGGTACTTCGTCCAGAACCGCCCGCAATGGCAGCGTGGTCTGTACGTTGACGACCTGGAAGGGGAGGGATTCCTCGCCTTGTCCAAGGCCGCACGGACCTACGATCCCAAGAGGCTGCCGTATCCGAAAGCCTACTTCGCTCGGGCCATCCTCAACGGCATGCTGAAGTGGATTAAGAAGGCGACCCGCACGCCGAGAGAGAACCGCATCTCCCTGGCCGACGCTGCTGACCGCATGCCCGAATACGACGAGCTAGATCATCTGCGGCTTGCGATTGAAGCATTGCCTGAAGATGATCAGGACATGGCGCGCGACCGCTTCATGCATGGCATGACACTCAGGTCGCTGTCTGAGGAGCACCAGATCCCGATCCGCGTGGCGTCGATGTCTGCGCAGCGTCTTGCAAGGACCGTCTTGGAATCCTTGGATATCCGGCTCGTCCCGCGAGTTCCAATCGCCGGACTGCGGAGGGGCGAATCCACGAACCGGACGCGCTCTGGATGCGCTCCTTGCAAAGGCGCAAGGCAATCTGGCACAGGCTCTCGCCACGGTCGCGCCAAGAAATAATCCGCTCGGCTAGCTGCCGCTCTGATTGCAGGGGCACATAGCAGTCATCCTGCTTGCGCCAGCCGATGGGGCGGGTCTTGTTGTATGGCTTGCCGAGACGGCGCTTGTGGGCCTGCGCCTCACGGACACGCAGGCCGATCATCGACCGCTCAAACTGTGCGAAGGCTGCCAGTTGGGAGAAAAACAATTCTCCAGCCGGGGTGTTCACATCGATCCCCAAGTCCAGTATGTGGACGCGGATGCCCATGATCTTCCACTTCTCCAGGGTGGAAGCCGCATCCACCAGGGATCGGAAGCAGCGGTCCACCTTGGTGAATGCGATGGCATCCCCAGGCTGGATGAGATTCCACAACTCCTTGCCTTTGGGGCGTTCCTGCAAGGGGATCTTGCCGGAGACGTCCTCGTCTACGAACACACCGCCTACCTCCAGGCCGGACGTCTCCGCGAATTCTTGGAGACGGGCAGCCTGGGCATCGGCCGATGTCTGCTGATCGTCCGTGGACACACGGCCATAGAGGTACAGTGTCACTGAAGGGAACTCCACCAGAGGAAGGCGAGGACAATCACGGAACCAACACAGAAGTCAGCCATCTCGCTCATCGGACCTCCAATAGTATACGGATCAGGATCTCCTTTAGCTGCACCGCAAGAAACAACAACACGCATGTCGCCATGACATGCAGGACACCTAGTACATCCTTGTACATGTAGACTCCTTATCGAACAGACAGCTCAGGCGCCGCTCCCCACACGTTGGTTGGCGTGGCCACCACACATCGCCCATCGGGATCAACGTACAACACCACCGCACCCGGGGCGGGTGGGGTTGGCTTGCCGGAATGGTTGACCTCGGGGAACGCATCATCGGATTGCAGGAGAAGGTTCATGCCGCTCGGGCCGATGCTGCCGGCGAACTGCTTGTACGCAGCCAGCACATCGGAAGCGG
>RFPR01000256.1 GCA_009928265.1 Pseudomonadota bacterium
CCGCACGATTCAGCGCCATTCTTCGAGGAATTCGTGGGCGCAATCAGTTCCTGAGCCAGCAGGTGAAAAGCCTGCCGACTTTGAGGAGGCGTCAATCACCCAACTCCACGTTCCAGTAGGCGAGGTCCACGAAATGTGCCCAGCTGTCATGAACGCCGCCCGAGAAAGTGATGTTGACGAAGGGCCTCCATTTCGGGCGCTTTGGCTTGCGCAGTAGTTGCATTTTCGCCTCGTGCGGAAGGCGGTTTCCCTTGCGTGTGTTGCACGGGATGCAGGAACAGACGATGTTCTCCCATGTCGTCTGGCCACCGCGGTCGCGGGGAAGTACGTGATCAAGATTCAGGTCGGAACGGTCGAAGATCTCGCCGCAATACT
Source organism: Pseudomonadota bacterium (assembly GCA_009928265.1). GTDB lineage: Bacteria > Verrucomicrobiota > Verrucomicrobiia > Chthoniobacterales > UBA6821 > UBA6821. The sequence continues at coordinate 376 of RFPR01000256.1, forward strand.
GGCAGGTGTTTTTGTCCCGCTCGAAGACATTGAGACGCGTGAATTTCACCTCTTTTTTAGGAAGCCGCTCGAAGAGGCAGAGCACGATGATGCGTGGAATCCTGATGCGAAGCTTGATCGTCTGAAGCATCCGGGGTTCGGGATTCATCGTCGAAAAATCCCTCCAACTCGAAAAATCATGCGTCATGTAACCTCCCGGTCCGTCGGCGGCCACGACCTGGGCATGGCCTTGGTAGAGGAGAGTGAGAGCCCTGCGCGCCGAACAGGTGTTGACGGCCTGCCACAACCTGTTGAGTACGAGGACCGGCTGATCGAGCAAAGTGTCCATGATCTGGTGGTGTGAGGCTGATGGCTTAACAAGGAGTCCGAGGGGCTGTCAACAGATCCCCGGTGACAATCATGACATGATCGTAAATGTCCAGTGATCAGAAGTTTGATCTTTGCGGGCAGGGTCGGTAGATTTTACGGCCCTACCAGTCATGCCTCGCCGTTTCCTGATCCTCTTTTTGCTCGCTGTGACTGGCATTGTCCGCACGCTTTGCGCCGCGGATTCTTCCGAGCAATTCCTTTCCGCTTATCAGGCTTACCAGCAGGGAGAAAAGGCTGAGCGTGACGGAAGCACCGGGGAGGCTCTCAAGAATTACCGTTATGCCGAGAGTCTGCTCCAGGCTATTTCCTCCAAGGATCCCTCCTGGCAAAAGGCCGTTGTCGAGTATCGTCTGAAAAAAACGCAGGAGGGACTTTCCCGGTTACAGGGTTCGGGGGATGCAGCTTTCTCGTCAGCACCACCCTCCGCGCCTGCGGGTGAAGCCGCCACCCAAACGCCTCAGTCCGGCCCGAGCATCACCATTACGCCTCCCGGTTCCGCGGCTACCTCGGCAAAGCAGCAGGGCCCGTCCGCCTCTTCTTCAGAGGTTCGTCGCTTGAAGAAACTGGTCGACTCGTTGAAGTCAGAACTCCAGTCCGTGAAGGATGCGTCCACGGCAGAGAGGTCACGGGCCGATGATCTCGACAAAATGCAGTGGACCAAGGAGAAGTCGCGGCTTGAGCAGCAACTTGTGGAGGCGAAGGATCAGGTAGCCTCGTTGGGAGAGAAGCTTCACCAGCGGGATTCCTGGGAGAAGGATTTGAAGGATTTGCAAAAGAGGCTTGATGATGCGCTGGCGGACAAGGCCACGACCGAGGAGTATTACCAGCAGCGAGAAAAGAAGCTGGCCGATGCCACCGCTGAGCTCTCCAAGCAACTGGAAGAGGCCCGTGGCAAGATCACGGCG
>RFPR01000257.1 GCA_009928265.1 Pseudomonadota bacterium
AACCAGTAGAACCAGTAGAACCAGTAGAACCAGTAGAACCAGTAGAACCAGTAGAACTACTAGAACCAGTAGAACTACTAGAACCAGTAGAACTACTAGAACCAGTAGAAGTAGTAGAAGTAGTAGAAGTAGTAGAAGTAGTAGAACCAGTAGGACCAGTAGAAGTAGTAGAAGATTTATAATAATAAAAATAATAAATAATAGCGATAATAGTAAAGATAATTAGAACTAGAATAAGGTAAAACCACCATTTTTTATAAAAAGGTTCATCAACAGCCTGAGGAAACTGTTGATTTATAGGAAACTGTTGATTTATAGGAAACTGTTGATTTATAGGAAACTGTTGATTTATAGGAAACTGTTGATTTATAGGAAACTGTTGATTCATATTATATATTATTATAATATATAATATAATTAAAATATTTTATAAATTCATATACCATTTTTGATCTCTTGAATTATCACATTGATTTGCTATAATAGAACTTCCTAATCTATTATTAGAAATATCTAAACATTTATTATCTTGATATAAACTTAGTATTTCTCCAGTTTCTCTGTTATATTTCCATGTCTGATTAGTATAGTTTAAATTTTTACAGTCTTGTTGCCATACATCATTAGAATAAGAATTTCTTGCAGTAGGATCATCTGTAATTGTTAAACATTTATTATTAAAATTATTAATCAATCTATTTTTATCATCAAATGTAAATTTCTGTTCATTTTTTTGGTTATTACATGTATTCATTATGGGAATATTATAATTTTCTTGATTATTTACTGTTAAACAATAATTATTTAATATATTTTTTAGTAAAGAATTATTTGGTTTAAAATATGGAAATAACTCCCAATATGTTTTATTATCTTTATCTGCACATCTTAATACTCCGCTATTATTTAAAATTAAAGTAAAAGGAGAACTTACTATAGGTTTATATTTAGCATTACTAAGTAAAGACCAAACAATGTTACTATCATATCTATTTTTTCTTTTATTACTAATAATAACTAAATCACCATCAGGTTTAAATAATAATCTGTATTCACATATACCAGTTGTATCTGTTGTTCTTAAATTTATATTATTATTCTGAATGTTAAATTTTGTTTTTATAAAATTAAATATACCTTTATTATATATTCTATTTAAGTTTAATTGATCTGGCCCTATACTTATATCTTCAACAGGATTATTTGAAGGTGGACTTGGATAATATATTTCACTTTGTCTAGGGGGATTATTTACATTAGATCCAGGATCTTCTATTGTTTGATCATATATTGTATTATAAATATTTTGTTGTTCTTCATTATATTTTTCTTCTGCTTCTTTTCTTTCTCTTTCTAATTCGAGTTCTCTTTCTTTATTTTCTAAAAATCTTGCATTTTCTATTTCAATTTGAATCCTTTGTTGTTCTTCTTGATAAGCTCTATCTATTTCTTGTATTTCTAATTGTCTATTTAAAAAATTTTGATAATCTTTTATTCTTTTTCCTTCTTCTATTTCTTTTCTTTCTTCTTCTAATATTTGTTGTCTTTGTTGTTCTAATATTTGATATTGTTCTTCTAATTGTCTATCATATTCTATTAATTGTTCTCGTTCTTGTTCGTTTATACATCTTGCCCATCC
>RFPR01000258.1 GCA_009928265.1 Pseudomonadota bacterium
AACCCGCCTACACCCATGTCCGATTACGACGCCCCATTCCAAGCACTGCAGGACTACCTGGATTCCAAGAAGTTCAAGTACACGCCCTATCCGGATGACCATCAGGTGACCCTCAACATGAGCGGTAAGAACGCCTGCTTCCGCTTCACCGCACGGATCTCCCACGAGGGAGAGTATCTCCAGATTTGCGCCAACCTTCCCTTCTTCGTCCGTGACGAAAAGCAGCGCCTTTCCGTGGCCGAGCTGATCACCCGGGCCAACTACTGCATGCCGCTCGGTAAGTTCGAGATGGACATGAAGGACGGCGAGGTCCGCTTCCACATCACCCACGTGATCGGAGAACTGGGCCTCAGCTCCGAGCTTATCGAGAAGCACTTCATGACCGCGTACTACACGGCGGACCGGTACTTCCCTGCCTTCATGCAGCACCTTCATGCCGGTTATACCCCTGAGGATGCAGTCTTCCATTCCGAGCTCGATAGCCACGCGGATCTGGTCGAGGACACCCCCAGGCCTAAGGTGGAGCCCAAGGCTGAGCAAAAATCTAAGGCGAAGACTCCTGATTCCGGGGTCCGCAAGACGGCTCCCAAGCGCCCCCGCAAGCCCGCCCGTAAAAAGACCGGGGGGGAACCTCCCGGCCAAGGCGAGTTGCCGATCTAGGTTCCCAAACACCCATGCCTGCCGAAACCCTAGTGCTCGTTCTTTTGATGGCGATCATTCTGCTCATAGCAGAGATCGCTCAAATCATGCGAGAGATCAAAGAGAATGGTGGGCAGATCACCCTTGAAGAAATCCATCTTGCCGCGCAAGAGATCTGCAGCGACATCCGTGATTTTCTAATCAGGAAGAATTAAAGATCTCCGCCCCCTTGCCTTGAATCACATGACTACGGCCGAGCTCAGTGAACGACTTGGCAGACCAACACTCTGGATCAGTAGGGTAAGGAAGAGGTTTGGATTGCCAGTCCTGGAGGAATATCCCGATTGCTATGTGGCCTTCCTTCGGAAGATTCGTGATCTACGCAATCTCGGCGTGTCGGAGGAGATGCTCGGTGATCTCTGGGATCTTGAGCGGAAGCTCATTGAGATCCTGCATCTCGATCTTGGGGGAGGGGAGTTGTCGATGATTGAGGGTTGCTCTGTGGAGGCTGATCCCGATCGCAGACTACTCCTTTCCAATGCCGATCTGGGAGTCCCTCTGATGGCTCGGGACGTTCAGGCAGGATTGGATTTTCAGAAAAGACCGCGGGAACTCTTTGAGGGCCAGGCTATGGGGGAGGATGCCCTGCGATTGCTTGGGGAGTATCGGGATCTCCTGCAAGAGATTAGGGGGATGGTTGGACGGGAAAGGAAAGTCCTATCCGAATCACTTCGTTGGGAGAAATCGATTGGGCTCGGTCTAACCAGATTCAAGGCTCACTACGATTATCCGGAGGAGAAACTTCATCCAATTACTGGGGCAGTTCTTCCGAACTAGACTTCTTTTAAGAGATGCACAGACTTGTGACGTGACCTCGGTGATTTGAGCCAGGTGGTGTGTTAGTCTTTGGGTTTAACCAACCCCAAAGACCATGAAAGGAAAGAGACACAGTACAGAGGACA
>RFPR01000259.1 GCA_009928265.1 Pseudomonadota bacterium
ACATACTGGAAGACAAGGAAATCAAGGAGTACCGGGCTTCCAGGGATTACAAGGTTTTCAAGGTATAGGAGGTGATACAGGAGCTCAAGGAAATCAAGGTTTTGAAGGATTACAAGGATTACAAGGACATACTGGAAGACAAGGAAATCAAGGATTCCAGGGTTTACAAGGATTCCAGGGTTTACAAGGATTCCAGGGTTTACAAGGATTCCAGGGCTTACAAGGAACACAGGGATTTCAAGGATTCCAAGGGCATACTGGACAACAAGGATTACAGGGTTTACAAGGATTACAGGGTTTACAAGGATTACAGGGCTTACAAGGATTCCAAGGGCATACTGGACAACAAGGATTGCAAGGATTTCAAGGACATACAGGACAACAAGGTTTCCAAGGATTGCAGGGGTTTCAAGGATTACAAGGGTTACAAGGACATACAGGACAACAAGGTTTCCAAGGCTTCCAGGGTTTTCAAGGATTACAAGGGTTACAAGGACATACGGGAGCACAAGGTTTCCAAGGATTGCAGGGTTTCCAAGGATTACAAGGGTTACAAGGACATACAGGACAACAAGGTAATCAAGGTTTTCAAGGATTGCAGGGTTTCCAAGGATTACAAGGATTACAAGGACATACAGGACAACAAGGTTTCCAAGGATTGCAGGGTTTTCAAGGATTACAAGGGTTACAAGGGTTACAAGGACATACAGGACAACAAGGTTTCCAAGGATTACAGGGTTTTCAAGGACATACTGGAGCTCAGGGTAATCAAGGACTACAAGGTTTTCAAGGATTACAAGGACATACTGGAAGACAAGGAAATCAAGGATTCCAGGGTTTACAAGGATTTCAGGGCTTACAAGGATTTCAGGGCTTACAAGGATTTCAAGGATTGCAAGGATTGCAAGGATTGCAAGGATTTCAAGGACATACTGGACAACAAGGATTACAGGGCTTACAAGGATTACAAGGGCATACTGGACAGCAAGGATTACAGGGCTTACAAGGATTACAGGGCTTACAAGGAGCGCAAGGACTACAGGGATTGCAAGGACATACTGGCTTACAAGGCTTCCAGGGATTTCAAGGAATACAAGGACATACAGGACTACAGGGTAATCAAGGTTTCCAAGGTAACCAAGGTAACCAAGGCTTCCAAGGTTTACAAGGACATACTGGAGCACAAGGTAATCAAGGATTTCAAGGCTTCCAGGGGTTCCAAGGATCTTTAGGCATTACTGGTCCTACTGGTTCTTTCTCTCCTACTGGTTCTAACTGGGGTGAATATATTTATTGGAATACTAATACTAATTCTTGGGCTATTGATGGGTCTGAAATTACTTTAGGTATAAATGCAGGTAGATATAATCAATTTCAAAATGCAATAGCCATAGGTCAAAATGCTGGGCAAACAGGCCAAAATTCTAATTCTATTGCTATTGGAGTATTAGCTGGTTCCACTGGACAAGGTTCATCTTCAATTGCGATTGGAGATAATGCTGGATTACTTAGACAAGGAACTGGAAGTATAGCTATAGGACAAAATGCAGCTAGAATAAATCAAGCTACAAATTCTAT
>RFPR01000260.1 GCA_009928265.1 Pseudomonadota bacterium
TCCACCTTGGCGTCATGTGAGGCCATCCGGTCCTCCCACCAGGATTCATCACGGCGCTCGTAGGACGATGTCGACTCACCTGTTCGCTGGTAAGGGTAGTCACTGCGCTCTAGTGCCTTGTCGAGGTCCAGTTCCGGGACTCGGATCTCTTCCGCATCGCCGTGCTCATTGAGGGCGTCGTACTCTGCACGGGTGAGTTTCGACTCCTGTAACTTGCGCCCCCAGAACTCTCGCTTGCTCTCTGGACGGGTCGTGTTGGTGCTCTCCTGGTAGACATCGTCAAAGTCGCCCTCGTTCGGCTGGTACCGAGACTTGATCTCACCAGCAGACATGAACATCGGCAACTGCTCTACCCACTGTCTTTGCGTCCTAGGCATATCACAACACTAGCCCCGGTAGAAGGGGCTGTCGAAGACTTCAACGACGGGTGCGGCTTCGATCTGAGAGCACATGCAGGCCAGCGCCAGCGAGTCCACGAAGTCATCGTGAACGTCCCGCTCGTTCTCCGGTGCCTGAACCAGCAGGTACTGGCCCTTCATGACCTTCTCCACGTCGACCATCTGCTGGCGGAACCGACGCCATACCCTGGTTCGGCGTGCCTTGGAGTGGCCTGGGTAGACGAGCATCCGGCGCTGGATCAGACCGATCAGGTTCTTCCAACGGTCGGCCTGGTTCTTGGAGTCCGAGTTGAAAGCGATGACCTCACAGCGACCTGCAAACAGGCGTTTCAGACGGTCCGCTACCGCTGAACCCATGCCCTGGGCGTCGACACCGATGTAGGCGATCCAGTACTGATCCAAGAACTCCATGATCTGGAAGTACTGCTCCTCCCACTCGGTGTTGTGGATCTCCATCCAGTTCAGGATGCGGTGTTCTCGGAACCCAGCGTGGTCGGGGTGGTCCCAGTCCACCCAGCACACGGTGACCACCGTGGAGTCCTTGACACGGGCCGGGTCGATACCTACCACCACCGGGGTGCGCCACCAACCCTTGACCAACTGCATCGAGGGGTCGGCCAGGTAGTCCAGTTCGTCCTCGGTGATGAGCATGCCTCGCTCCAGCATCCACTTCAGGCAGAAGGCCATCTGGAACTCTTCGGAGTCCTCACCGAGCCGCAGTTTCTCCTTCTGGATGAACTTGGCGTAGAGCGGGTTGTATTTCGCCACCGTGCGCCAGTCGTATTCGTAGTGGTTCTGGCGGGTCTTGCCCTTGGCGGTGGCCCGACGCTTGTTCAACTGGATCGCCTTGTAGAAGTCGCCCTTGGTATAGGCGGGCGTACCGATCTTGCACATCGACCCGGCATACGCAGCCAGCATGGGGTGGATCGACTTGCGGACCACCTGGTCGTCGCAGTCCTGGGCCTCGTCAACCACGACGATGTGATACGACGAACCTTCGATCTTGGCTCGTGGACTGGCGGTTTGACGGCGGCAGAACGACCCTGAACGCAACTTGATGATCTTCGACTTCCCCTCGGGCTTCTCGTCAATCTCCGGGTCACGGAGGATCTCGTAGGCCCTGTCACTCGTAAGCCTGGTTACGATCCGCCCGAAGACGAT
>RFPR01000027.1 GCA_009928265.1 Pseudomonadota bacterium
AGGCATGTTCCAGAGATCCCGCCAGCATCGCTTCCACGGCTTCGTCCGAGACTTCCACGGCACTTTTGATCTCGACGATCTTTTCGGTGCCGGCGGCTGTGTCCCGTGCGAGTACCTGCAGGATGCCATCGGCATCGAGGCTGAACTGGACCCCGACCCGAGCCGCCCCTTTGGGCGAGGGAGGGAAGGGGATTTCGAAGCTTCCGAGCTTCCAGTTGTCCACGGCCATTTCTCGCTCCCCCTGAAGGACGGTGATGGTCATCCCGCTCTGCCCCGCAACCGCGTTGGTGAACATCTCCCCTGCCTTGGTCGGGATCGTGGTATTTCGTGGAATGATGACATTCATCAGTCCCCCGAAGGTCTCGATGCCGAGCGAGAGTGGCGTCACATCGAGCAGGGTGACGTGTTGCAGGTTTCCGCTGAGGATGGCCCCCTGAAGGATGGCGCCAAGAGCGACCGCCTCGTCTGGGTGCTGGGAGAGGTTTGGCTCCGTCTGGAAGATATCCCGGACGATCCGGTGCACGAGCGGCATCCGGGTGGAGCCGCCTACCAGGATGACCTGATCAAGATTCTCGGCCTTGAGGCCGGCATCCTCGAGTGACCGGAGGCAATGGGAGCGGGTACGACGGATGATCGGCTCGCAGACGGCTTCGATTTCGGTTCTTAAGAGGGGGATTTCGAGGTTGGCTCCGACCTTTCTTTCTCCCCTGAGGAATGGGAGGCGCAGAGTGAAGGAATCTTCGGTGGAGAGGCGCTCCTTGGCTTTGCGGGCTGCTTCCTTGAGTCGGATCCGCGATTCCAAAGGAAGGTCGCCCAGGGCAGCCTTGTTAGCGATCAGCTCTGCCACTGCCTCATCAAGATCATCACCGCCGAGTCGGGTGTCTCCATGGGTGGAGAGAACTTCAAAGACCCCGTGGTCGAGTTGAAGGATCGAAAGATCGAAGGTTCCTCCACCGAGATCGTAGACGGCGACCTTGGAGCGGTCCTGTAATTTATCGAGGCCGTAGGCGAGTGCGGCAGCGGTTGGCTCCGCCACGATCCGCTCCACGGTGAAGCCGGCCAGTTCACCCGCCCTCCGCGTGGCGGCTCGCTGGGCATCGTTGAAGTAAGCCGGCACGGTGATGACAGCCCGGGTGACCTCCGTGCCGAGGCGCTGCTCGGCAATGACTTTGAGCTTTTTCAGGATCTCCGAGGAGACTTCCTCCGGAGTGAGATTCTTGCCTTGAATCGGGATCGTGACCGCAGATCCCTTGGATCCAACTATTCCTTCCGTTCCCTCATCACCGAAGCGTCGGCCGATGAGCCGCTTGACCGATGAGATGGTCCGCTCGGGGTGAAGTGACTGCATCCGACTGGCCTCCCGTCCGACAAGGATTTCGCCATCGGCATGGTAATGGACCACTGACGGAGTCAGCCTATTCCCTTCCGTATCGGCAAGGAGCGTCGGAAAACCGCTCTCGTAGACTCCGATGAGAGAGTTGGTGGTTCCGAGGTCGATTCCCGCGATCATAGTGATGGATTCTAGCGGATCATGGAGTCGAGAGCCAAGCATCCGGCTGGATGCGCGGCAGACTACGCTACAGGCGTAGCCCTGAAAGGGGGGCACATCTTGCCGGGGGGAAGTTCTGTCAATCGAGTAACGAGAGGATTAAGAATAAAATTTCTATTGTTCTGAGTCTCAGCGCCTCTGCGCGAGATCAATTCAGGCACTCTAAAGAGAGTTTTCTCTCCCCGAGTTGGGATTCCCATCGGGTGGCGTAGGCAAAGGAATCAGCCAGTTCGGCAACTTCTTTGGGATTGTGTGTTGGCCAGGTGGCCTCGAGTGCTCTCAGGCGTTCATCCAACGAGGCATGCCATCCATGAACGATTCCGAGCAGGCTCTCCAAATCAGATGCGAGTTTTTTTAAAGGGGCCGCCAGCACTGCCGTGGAGAGAGAATTGGTTGCAGCGGCGTATCGCGCGAACAGGGAATCGGCCTTCTGTAAGAGAGTGGCAACCTTTGGAAAAAGATCCGCCGCCTCGGGGGGGGGTATGCTTCCGGCATCCACTCCTGCAAGGGAACGAAGCCTGCGGGCCTGATCGCGAAGAATGGCTGCCGCCTCACCCAGTTCCTTGAAGCGGTTCGCATCACCACCTGCTTGATCGGGGTGGAGTTCCCCGGCCAGTTTCCGGTAAGCCGTCCCAATCTCCTCCTCTGAAAGACAAGGCCGCTTTGGAAGGGACAGGGTTTTAAAAGGATCTGACATCGAAGTGATCGTGTTACCTAACTGACTAACAGTCTTCAGGCTAAAAAACCTCAGCACTTTGGCGCCGTTAGGCTGAAAAACTTTCCCCACAGGAGCAATGGGCCACCGCATTGGGATTGGTGACCTTGAAGCCCCCTTTCTGCAGGTCATCACTATAATCGAGTTCCGAGCCGCTGACAAAGAGTGCGCTCTTTGGGTCGATCACGATGTTCACCCCCTTGGAAGGAACAAGGAGGTCGCGGGGCAGGGGGCCGTCAACCAAGTCCATCTTGTATTGGAGGCCGGAGCATCCCCCGCCAATGACGGCCACACGGAGAGCCCCATTGGGACGTCCCTGTTTGGTGAGCAGTGAGGTCAGGCGGTTGGAAGCGGCATCCGTGACACGGCAGAGCTTCTCGTTCCCGATTTTCCACGGGAGAGGGGCGGCCTGTGTGTCGCTCATCTCTTGATATTATTCCACCGTGGAGATCCCGTAAAGGGCAGCCAGAAGCTTACGGGTGCGGGGGCCGGGGAGGGCACCCGGATTCATGGCGCTGGGAATGAAGGCAAAGCCAAAGCCATGCTCGGGATCGGCGAAGGCGATCGAGCCTCCCGCGCCGGGATGACCGAATGCCGAGGGGGATGGACCATAGACACCGAACTCATTGGTCATGAACCCGGCGGAGAAAGAGGTCTCATCGATCAAGACACGGTCCGGTCCTTTCGCCAGAGTGGTCCTCATGGTTTCCAGAGTTTCATCGTTGAAAATCCCTCCACCGTCAGTCGCGAGCATGGCATAAAATCGGGCCACGGAATCCGCGGTGGCAATCGCGCCGAGCGAAGGGAGCGATGCCATACGCATGGCAGGCGAGTTCATCACAGAAGGAGTAAGCGCCCCCCCGGGCTCACTGAGGGCGCGCCGAGTGAGCGAAGCGGGCTCACCAAATGCTTTGGAAAACGGACTGGATGCTGGTGGCACTTTAGGCGCAATCACGGTCGCGGCGGATTCTAGAATTTCTGCCGGAAGGCCGAACCAGAGATCCAAATCGAGCGGTTCACGGAAGAGGCGTTCCCAGCGTGTCGAAAGCGTTTCACCGGTTGTGCGGCGGACGATCTCGTCGAGCAGAAAGCCAAAGGTGCGTGCCCCGTAGCCGTGGGTGCCGTCGAAATCCCAGTTGGGAGCCTGTGCGGCGAGTGCTGCGACGACAGTTTCGTGATCTGTGATCGAGAGACCCCTTTGATCGATCGCGGCGAGGCCCGCACGGTGGGAGAGGAGTTCCGAGAGAGAGATCCGATCCTTGCCCGAGGCGGCGAAATCAGGCCAGAGGTCGGCCACGCGGGTGGTGAGCGAAATTCCTTTTTCTTGAAGGGCCTGGAGAGTCACGGCGGCGGCCACGCCTTTGCTGGCTGACCAGATCAGGCAGGGGGTCTCGGCGTGCCATGTGCGCCCCGGGGAGGCTTCCCCACCATGGAGGGAGAGGATGAGTTTCTCATCATACCAGAGGGCTAGCGAGGCTCCTCCCGCGGTGGTCTCGGCAAGGATGTGCTGAAAGACATTCTTCAACCGCTCCACAGCGGCATCCGCATGAAATGCGATCATAACTCCAGATCTTTGCTCACGATCGTAAGGTCGGGATCATGCCGTGCAAAATCGCGGTAGGAATCGTCGAGGGCAAAGCTTTGATTCAGACTCCGAAGTGCTGCCTCGCGGTTCCCAAGCACGGCTTCATAGCAGCCGATATTATAGTGGAAGGTCGGATCCTTCCTGAGTTCCTGAGGTCCTTTTAGCAGCAGATCGCGTGCCTCCGCCGTGCGTCGGAGTTCGTGCAGGGCAAAAGCCCCGTGGATATAGGCCGGAATGGCGAGGGGGCGGATCTTAAGGAGTTCCTCGGCAGCGGTCAGTGCCTCGGACCATCGCTTCGCTTGGATCAGGACATGAAGGCGCAACTCGACAATGTCGGGATCACGGTTTCCGATGTCCGGGATGGAGGAAAGCTCGGCAAGGGCCTCTTCGGCCATGCCGAGCTCCAGATAACCTTGTGCGGCGAGTAGGGCCCGCTCGCTCATGCAGCAACTATGCTATCGTGACCTCGGGGCACAGATAGACGTCCTGGATCGCGTGCAGGAGCTTGGCCCCCTCCTCGATCGGACGCTGGAAGGCCTTGCGACCGGAGATCAGGCCCGTGCCGCCGGCACGCTTGTTGATCACAGCCGTGCGGACAGCGTCGGCGAAATCATGGGCACCGGAGGCGCCTCCGCTATTGATGAGGCCGGCGCGGCCCATATAGCAGTTCACGACTTGGTAGCGGCAGAGGTCGATCGGATGATCTGTGGTGAGCTGGGTGTAGATGCGCTCGTCGAGCTTCCCGTAGCTGGAGGCGCCGGTGTTGAGCGCCTTGAAGCCGCCGTTGTTCTCGGGGAGCTTCTGCTTGATGATGTCCGCCTCGATCGTCACGCCGAGGTGGTTGGCCTGGCCGGTGAGGTCGGCAGAGAGATGGTAATCCTTGTCCTTCTTGAAGGCATCATTGCGGAGATAGCACCAGAGGACGGTCGCCATGCCGAGTTCGTGGGCGCGGCGGAAGGCTGCAGCGATCTCGATGATCTCGCGGGTGGCGTCCTCGCTGCCGAAGTAGATGGTCGCGCCGATGGCGGCCGCACCCATGTCGTAGGCCTCCTCGACGGTGCCGAAGAGGATTTCCTTGTGCTGGTTGGGATAGGTGAGGAGCTCGTTATGGTTGATCTTCACCAAGAATGGGATCTTGTGAGCGTACTTGCGCGCCACGCTCCCAAGGACGCCGTAGGTGGAGGCCACGGCGTTGCAGCCGCCCTCGATGGCGAGCTTCACGATGTTCTCGGGATCGAAGTAGATCGGGTTGGCCGCGAAGCTGGCTCCGGCAGAGTGCTCGATGCCCTGATCGACAGGGAGGATCGAGAGGTAGCCGGTGTTGGCGAGGCGGCCCGTTCCGTACAGACGCTGGAGGTTGGCTAGCACGCGGGGATTACGGTCGCTACCGATGTGAATGCGGTCGACAAAATCAGGTCCTGGAAGGTGGAGGAGATCCTTGGAGACCGTCTTGCAGGTGTGGTTGAGGAGCGAGTCGGCATCGGAGCCGAGGAGGTTTTTGATGTCGTTGATCATGGTGCTTTTAGTTCGTAGCAAAACCCGTGCCTCGTCGAGCCTATTCAGGAGGATTTTCCGCAACAAAAAAACGCCCGGGTTACTCCCGGGCGTTTTCTCGGTAAGTCTGTTTCGAAGCGATCAGTAGGCGGCCTGAGCACCTTTGATATTTTTCTTTTTGACCCAGGACATGCGGGCGCGGAGTTGCTGGCCGACCTTCTCGATCGGGTGCTTCTCGCCGGCCTTCAGAAGGGTATTGTACTTTTTCTTTCCGGTCTTTGCCTCGGCGATCCAATCCTTGGCGAACTTGCCGGTCTGGATGTCCTTGAGGGCCGACTTCATTCGCTTCTTGACGGAGGCGTCGACGACCTTGGGGCCGACTACGATGTCGCCGTACTTGGCGGTCTCGGAGATGGAGAAGCGCATGCCGCTGATCCCGGACTCGTTGATCATGTCGACGATGAGCTTGAGCTCGTGGAGAACCTCGAAGTAGGCCATCTCGGGCTGGTATCCGGCCTCGACGAGGGTCTCGAATCCGGCCTGGATGAGGGCCGCTGTACCGCCGCAGAGAACGGCCTGCTCACCGAAGAGATCGGTCTCGGTCTCCTCCTTGAAGGTGGTCTCGAAGACGCCGGCACGGGCGCCGCCGATGCCCTTGGCCCATGCGAGTGCTGTCTTCTTGGCGTTGCCGCTCTTGTTCTGGTGGATGGCGATGAGCGTGGGAACTCCCTTACCTTCCTTGTACTGACTGCGGACGGTGTGGCCGGGTCCCTTGGGGGCGACCATAATCACGTCGACATGCTTAGGCGGCACGATCGTCTTGTAGAGGATTGCGAAACCGTGGCTGAAGAGCAGGGTGTGGCCTGCATGGAGATTCGGGGCGATGTCCTTCTCGTAGACCGAGGGGATGACGAGATCGGGAACCGCCACCATGATGACGTCGGCCTTCTTGACGGCCTCGGCCGTGTCAAAGACTTGGAATCCGAGCTTCTTGGCGACCGCGCGGCTCTTGCTCTTGGGATAGAGTCCGATGATGACCTTGACGCCGCTCTCCTTGAGATTGAGTGCGTGGGCGTGTCCCTGGGAACCGAAGCCGATCACGGCACAGGTTTTTCCCTTGAGGAACTTCAGGTCGGCATCCTTTTCGGTGTAGATTTTGGCGGGCATGGTTTGGTTGGTATGGTGTGTTGGGTGATTACTAATTACTTGAGGCGGGAGAGTGCGATCTTCCCCGTGCGCGTGAGTTCGGTGATGCCGAAGGGCTCCATGAGAGCGACGAACTTGTCGATCTTGCTCTCCGATCCGGTGATCTCGATGGCGAGGCGCTTAGGCTGCACGTCGATGATTTTGGCGCGGAAAATGTCGCAGATCTGCATGATGTCGGCCCGCGACTTGGAGTCGGCCTTCACGCGGATGAGGACCAGCTCGCGATCGACATACTCCGTATCGCCGAAGTCCTCGACACTGATCACGTTGACGAGCTTGTCGAGCTGCTTGTTGACCTGGTCGAGCACCTTGTCGTCGCCGCGGACGACGATCGTCATGCGGGAGATCTCGGGATCGAGCGTGGGGCCGACATTGAGCGTGTCGATGTTGAAGCCGCGTCCGCTGAACATCCCGGCGACGCGGGTCAGCACGCCGAACTTGTTCTCGACGAGAATGGAAATGGTGTGGCGCATGGGTGTACCTTGAAAATGGGAGATTGAAGAGGATGCTGGCCCGCTTTTTTTTCGTCAAACGCAAAGCAAGCGGGCAGGATCGAGCGATGCAGATTCCCGACCGCGACTTTACCGCCTACATCTTCGACTGCGACGGCACCTTGGCCGATACGATGGGACTCCATTACGAAGCCTGGAAGATGGCCCTCGAGCCACACGGTGCCGACCTCCCCGAGGATCTTTACTACAGCTGGGGAGGACGTCCCACCAAGGAGATCATCGAGTCGCTAAACGAAATGCAGGGCCTCTTCATGGATCCCGTCGAGCTCTCGCGGCATAAGGAGGGGCTCTACCACACCCTTCTTCCTGAGGTGAGCGAGATCGCTTCAGTGGTTGCTTTCGCCCGCTCCATGCACGGCAAGAAACCGCTCGCCGTCGCCTCTGGTGGCGGTCGCAAGTCAGTGACTGCCACGCTCGAGGGACTCGGGATCCTGGGGCTCTTTGATGCCATCGTAACCTCGGAGGATTATGCCAATGGCAAGCCTGCTCCCGATCCCTACCTGACCGCCGCACGCTTGCTTGGCGTGGATCCCTCGGGATGCCTTGTCTTTGAGGACACCGAGATTGGACGCCAGTCAGCCCATGCTGCCGGCATGGAGTGCGTTCTAGTGCCTGCTCCGGGAACGAGGGGCTGACTCGGATCTGATTGTCAGGGTAGTGCCGGTTGACTCACGTGTTCTGCTGATCTGGTTTGAGCAGGTCATGCTGCGCAGAGATCGACGCCGCGTTCCGAATCGATTAACTTATTGATCATGAGCCAATCATTCCGACCCGGTGTCCTCTTCGGCGAAGAGGTCAAGCAACTCCTCGACCATGCCAAGGCCAGCGAATTCGCCCTGCCCGCGGTCAACTGCATCAGCACGAGCACGGTGAATGCAACCCTCGCCGCCGCCCGTGAAGTGAACTCGCCCGTCATGGTGCAGTTCTCCAATGGTGGGGCACACTTCTTTATCGGAAAGGGCATCACGAAGGAGGGGCAGAAGGGTTCGATCCTGGGCGGCATCGCCGGAGCCCACTACGTCGACGCCGCTGCGAAGGCCTACGGCGTCCCGGTGATCCTCAATACCGACCATTGCGCCAAGAAGCTCCTCCCCTGGGTCAACGGGATGCTCGCCGCAGGAGAGGAACAGTTCGCCAAGTCGGGCAAGCCGCTCTTCAGCTCCCACATGCTCGATCTTTCGGAGGAGCCCCTCCACGAGAATCTCGAGATCTGCGCGACCTATCTGGAGCGCATGGCCAAGCTTGGTATGACCCTTGAGATCGAACTTGGTGTCACCGGCGGAGAGGAGGACGGCGTTGACAACTCCGGCGTCGAGGAATCGAAGCTCTACACCCAGCCCGAGGAAGTCGCCCAGGCCTACACGACACTCAGCAAAGTGAGCCCCAACTTCACGATCGCTGCGGCCTTTGGCAACGTCCACGGCGTTTATAAGCCGGGCAATGTGAAGCTGAAGCCGAGTATCCTGAAGGATTCGCAGGATTACCTTGAGAAACACCTCGGCACCGGGCCCAAGCCCGTGAACTTCGTTTTCCACGGCGGATCGGGATCGACCCGCGAGGAGATCTGTGAGGCGATCGGTTATGGCGCCATCAAGATGAATCTCGACACCGACCTCCAGTGGGCGTTCTGGGACGGCATCCGCGCCTACGACGCGAAGAACCACGACTACCTCCAGGGCCAGATCGGGAACCCGACGGGGCCGGATTCCCCGAATAAGAAGTACTACGATCCACGCGTTTGGATCGGTGCGGCTGAGGACTCCTTCACCAAGAGGCTGATCAGCTCCTTCGAGGACCTCAACTGCATCAATCGCCTGGCCTAATCAGGCGGCAGAAAATTCATCACACTCCGAGGGCGGAGCTCCTTCATCGGGGCGGCGCTTTTTAGTACCAAGTTAGAAAGGGCCGGCTCCTGAAGCCTGGGCCGAGACCTTGTTAAGCAGCGGCCCATACTCCCCATTCCAGAGACCCATCAGCGCCCGCTTGCTCTCGAATCCGGCCTCACCCGCGTCGCTCACCGTATAGACCTTGGGGCTGATGCGGTAATCATTGGTCCCCGGGATCTGGACGACCTTCACCTTCACACGGATCGTCTGGGGACAGCCGTAGCTTCCCCACAGAACATTGGCGAGTTGGTTGGAGTTCTTGTCAAAGCTCACCGAGGAGAGCCCGCCCCCGGAGCAAGTGTAGCCGTAATTGGGAAAGACCAACTGGGCGGCCGCCATGATGGCACTCGGGTTGGAGTTCTTGACCGTGACGGAACCGATTCCACCCGAGTCCGAGACCGGAGTGGTCAGACAACCGGAGAGCAAAAGAGCCATAAGGGCAGTCAGGCAGAGAGGAAACATTTTCGCGGAGAGGCGGAGAGACGCATAGGAGAGGGTGAGGAGAAGATGGGGTAATGGCATGGCTAATTCCTTGTTCATGTTTTCGGCAGTGGACGAGGAAAAGAGTAAGGGTTTGGGTTTTATTCCTCTATTCTCTGCGTCTCTGCGCGAAACCCCATCAGCTTTTGATCGCCACAGGCGATCCCCCCGACGGGCGTTCTGCACGAAGCTTGGCGACGATCCTGGGGATGATCTCCAGAGCCCGGTCGACGTCCGCCTCCGTCGTGGTCCGACCGAAGGAGAAACGCAGGCTGGCTCTTGCCTCATCGCGAGAAACTCCCATGGCCGTGAGCACATGGGAGGGATTGATCGAGCCGCTGGAGCAGGCCGATCCGGCAGAGCAGCAGAGCCCTTCTTTATCGAAAAGGAGCAGGGCGGTCTCGGCCTCAATGCCGGGGAAGGTCAGATTGCTCGTATTGGGCAGGCGAGGGTAGGCGCCCCCGTTGCGCCGCGCCCCCTCGATCGAGGAGAGCAGGGTAGTCTCGAAGCGGTCACGCAGTGCGCGGATCCGCTCGGGAGAGGAGGGGAGATGGGTCAGGGCGAGTTCGGCGGCTTTTCCGAAGGCCACGATCGAGGCGACATTCTGGGTGCCTCCCCGGCGCGTCTCCTCCTGACTGCCGCGCAGAAGCGGCGTGTAGCGGGCCCTCTTGTTGACATAGAGCCCACCGACTCCCTTGGGGGCGTAGAGCTTGTGGGCCGAGAGGGAGACATACTGGACATTGAGAGCCGAGAGATCGATCGGGACCTTCCCTGCCGCCTGCACCGCGTCCACATGGAGTGGAATCTTCTTCTCCAGAGCGATGGCGGCGATCCTCTCGATGGGGAAGAGCACTCCGGTCTCGTTATTCGCCCAGAGGAGGGAAATCACTGCGGTCTCGGGGGTGATGGCGGCCTCAAGCTTCGCGGGATCAAGCAGTCCCTCCTTGTCGACGGGTAGCCAGGTAATTTCATAGCCGCGGGTGGCGAGATACTCGCAGAGCTTGACCGTGGCGCTGTGCTCGACCGTCGAGGTGATGATGTGGCGGCGATCCGGGTCGATGGCCAGCGCGGAGAGGATCGCCGTGTTGGTAGCCTCGGTGCCGCAGCTGTTGAAGACGATCTCCGAGGGATCAGTCCCCACGAGCGCGGCCACCTGCGACCTGGCCTCCTTGAGGGCCTCCGCCGCACGGCGACCCAGGCTGTAAACGCTCGAGGGATTGCCGAAGCCATTTTCCAGCCAGGGAAGCATCGCCTCCCGCACGGCGGGATCGAGCGGCGTGGTGGCGTTATGGTCGAGATAGAGCAGGTCGGACATCGGATTGAGTGGGGAATTTAGAGGGGATTCACCCCGGATGGCAATGCGAGGATCCCCTGATGACACGGAACGGGTCAGGGAATTGGCGGGAGAATAATTCCGAACCCTCAGTCCCTATTTCCCTGTCTCCACACCCGGGAATCTCATGAAGTCCCGGGCGTTCGAATAGCAGATGTTACGGATCATCGCGCCGACCATTTCCTCATCATCGGGAAGAAGGCCCTGCTCCATGTCGCGGCCGATCAGATTGCAGAGGATGCGACGGAAATACTCGTGGCGCGGATAACTCATGAAGGAGCGAGAGTCGGTGATCATGCCGATGAATCGCGAGAGCAGGCCGAGGCTCGAGAGGGCGTTGAGCTGCCATTCCATACCTTCCTTCTGGTCGAGGAACCACCAACCCGAGCCGTACTGGATCTTTCCGGCAACCGATCCGTCCTGGAAATTCCCGATCATCGCCGCAAAGACATAATTATCGGCCGGGTTGAGATTGTAGAGGACAGTCCTCGGGAGCATGTTCTCCGAGTCGAGTCGGTCGAGGTAGGCAGAGAGGGTGCGGGCCTGCGGATCATCGCCGATCGAGTCGAATCCGGTGTCAGGACCGAGAGAGCCGAGCAGGCGGGCGTTGTTATTACGCAGGGCTCCGAGATGGAGCTGCTTGGTCCAGCCGCGCTTCGCGTCGAGATGACCGAAGAAGAGCATCATGAAGGAGGCGAAGCGGTCGTGCTCCTGCGGGGAGACCTTCTTGCCCGAGCGGACCTTGGCAAAGATCCGGCCGGCCTCCTTCTCGGAGCAGAAATCGGCGTGGCAATGGTCGAGACCGTGGTCGGAGAGACGACATCCCTGCTCGTGGAAGAACTTATGCCTCGTGTCGAGCGCCCCGAGGAACCCGTCGAGCTTGCCGGTCTCCTTCTCGGAGGCCTCGGCGAGGCGGTCGGCCCAGGCGTTGAAGGCCTGAGGTTGGTGGACGGCGAGCGCCTTGTCCGGACGGAAGGCCGGGAACATCTTGGTCGGATGCCCCTTCTTGGCAAAGTCCCGGTGATGCTCCAGCGAATCGACCGGATCATCGGTCGTGCAGACCACCTTCACCTTCATCTTGCGGAGGATCTCCTGCGTGGAGAGATCGGGTGAGCCGAGCAGGGCGTTGGCCTTCTTCCAGATCTTGGGAGCACTCTTGGGGTCGAGCAGGTCGGAAATGCCGAAGTAGCGCTTCAGCTCCAGATGAGTCCAGTGATAGAGGGGATTGCGGAGCGTATTGGGGACGGTTGCCGCCCAGACGTGGAACTTCTCCTCGGGCGAAGCCTTGCCCGTGACATACTTTTCGGCCACACCGTTGGTCCGCATCGCGCGCCACTTGTAGTGGTCACCCTCCAGCCAGATCTCGAAGAGATTGCGGAACGTGCGGTTTCCGGCGATGTCAGCCGGAGGAATGTGGCAGTGGTAGTCGAAGATCGGCTCATTCACGGCATACTTGTGGTAGAGCCTGCGGGCCGGCTTGTTGCCGAGTAGAAAGTCGTCGTGGATGAAAGTGGAGGAACTCATTACTGGGCAAGAATACATGCCCTGAAATGTGAATCCAGCCCGACTCACTCCCTGAAGTGAAGTCAGCAGTCTAATTACTTTGCTGTTGAGGCATTTGCGTTGTGATGAGACATTAATCAGAATATCACTTAGCTACTGTAACCGAATGTAACCGAATTTTCTGGGGAGTCGAGTTGGGCGGTACGAAGATTGAGGGTGTAATGATGTACTCCGTTTTTCCCGAGAAAGAGCTTTATCGACTGAGGGTGACGACCGAGTCACAAGGCGTTCACAGTCACATTCTTGGGCAATTATTCAAACTTATCTTGATGCTTTAGAAAGCCTCGGCAACCGACAGACCTAAGCGGATTGGTGTCGGGACAACTAGGATAACGGTTCGGTCAACAGCTCTCCTGAACTGAAAAATTCTAACACCGTTTGCCTGACCGGGAAGCTTCTGGCGGCTGATTTGAAACGGGCGTTGTGTTGCGAGGCTATTCTTGCTAATGATACGTGCCAGCTTGGGGTTTGGCGCTGGTACCGGACTGTCTTCGGAATCATTTTAGGAACCGGATTGAGAGGAGGCATCGTGGTCGATGACAAGCCCTTTGAGGGTAGTCATGGGATCTGTGGGGAGTGGGGTCATAACCCGCTCTGCGGAGAGGACACTCTCTGCTACTACGGCCGCAAGGGATATATCGAGACTGTCTGTGCAGGGCCTGCACTCGAGCGATACTACGAGTGGGTGAGTGCGAAAAAACGGCGCCTTCCCGAAATAGCCGGACTTGCAACGGCCGGAGATCTCGGCGCGGTCGTGGTTTTGGAACGACTGAGGGTCAAGCTTGCAAAGACTCTTTCATCTGTCATCAATATTCTCGATCCCGATGCCATTGTAATTGGGGGAGGGGTGGGAAATCTCGATCTCCTTTACACGACGGAAACGCGGGATGCCATCCTCTCTCACTTTTTTAACGACCACTTCTCCACGCCGTTGCTGAAGCCCGCTTTGGTAGACAGCGATGGTGTCTTTGGAGCCGCACTGCTTTCTGCGTAAGATGTGTGAGCCCACTTTCCGGCTTTGATACGGGTTGACTTTTTAATTCTGGAGCTGGGGAATTTGTTTTTAGTTCATCGTATAAGGTCCCATCATGCCCTTCTGTTTCATGACGCAACTCGTTCCTCTTCAGTCTTGTTTGCCATTCATCAGTACTCCTTTACGCTTTTTTGGCTATCGGCGTCAATTTCGCGCTGAAGCGCCAGATAAATATCTCAGCCAACCTATTCTTTTCCTGTCACACTCCCCCCGTTTGGGTAACGGGGCGAAGAAGTTATTTGTCGGCTACGATATGCTTGGCGAAGGACAACGTGACCTGACGGCCGAGCAGGCTGCCGAACGGCTTAGATCGCTGCCCGAAATCCGCTGCGTCCCCTGAGCCACTCCCCGGGGATGTTGCTTCTCCTGCATAATGCACTGCTGGTTCTCGATCCCTCGCTGGGAGTGGTCCCCGGATGGTTGTTGGTCGAGGAGGGACTGATCACCCGGATCGGTCTTGGCGAGGAAGCGCCCCCCGAGGGGGTTCCTTTGCTTGACTGCAAAGGGGATTATCTTGCCCCGGGACTCATCGATCTCCATCTCCACGGCGCCGTTGGCCGTGATGCCATGGAGGCATCGGAGCAGGCTTTCGGGGCAATTCTTAGGGCCCACGCGCGGGGTGGAGCCACCACCGCGGTGCTCACGACCGTCGCCGCTACGCTTCCCGAGATGCTTGCCGTGCTTTGCATGGCCGAATCATGGCCCGGCGGTCGGGGAATGGCCCGTCTGGCCGGAATTCATCTTGAGGGACCGTGGTTCTCACCGAAGAGGCGCGGTGCCCACGATCCGTCGCAGTTGCGAGATCCCTGGCAATCGGAAATCTCCACTCTCTTGGAGCATGCTCAGGTCATCCGCCGGGTGACTCTGGCTCCTGAGTTGCCTGGTGCCTACGATGCCATCCGGACATTCCGTGAAGCCGGTATTGGGGTGAGTGCCGGACATTCCGATGCCATCGAGGAGGAGGCGCTGGCGGGATTTGCGGCCGGGATCACCCAGGTGACTCATCTTCATAACGCCATGTCGTCGCTCAGGAAAACAGATCCCCCGCGCAGGGGTCTCGCCGAGGCTGCGCTAGATGAGAAGGGTATCCTTTGTGAATTGATCGCTGACGGCATACACGTGCCTCCCAGCTTGCTCAGGGAGGCCCTTGAGACAAAGGGATGGGAGCATCTCGCTTTGGTTTCCGATGCGACGGCGGGATGCGGATTGGCGGAGGGGAGCGGATTCAGGCTTGGTGATTTGGATTGCGTCGTGCAGGGAAAAGCTGCCTGGACGGGGGAGGGGATAGGCCGCTGTCTGGCCGGAAGCACCGCTCCTCTCTTTGGGGGAATCCGCATCATGGTGGAGCAGGCCGGTGCCACGATCTCCGAAGCCGTTGCGATGGCTTCGCTTCTCCCGGCCCGATCCCTCGGGATGGAGAAAGAGCTCGGTTCCTTACAAATCGGCAAAGATGCCGATCTGATCCGATTCACTCCGAACTGGGAAATAAAGGATGTCTGGATCGGCGGAGAGGACGTAAAGGCCGATATCTGAATTCAGAGGTTGACCACGGAGGAGGCATCCCTCCATGCACTTTCACTTTCACTTTCCCCTCTTTCTTGGGAAAGATCTCTGATCGCACGCCACCGATATAGTTGGGAGCAGCAGGAGCCCCGCCGCAGGAAACCTTGGTTCCTGCGGTTTTGGTTCCTTGCGCCGTTGTTCCTGGTCCTTTTTGTGGCGGCGGTTGCTCTGGCAGGTTACGGGTGGCTTGTTTCGGAATACTCCGCGAAGGCCGATGCCTTCGATCTGAACAAGATCCAGAAGATGGAGTCGGCGAGCGTGATCCTCGACCGCAACGGCGTGCAGATCGGAAAGATCTTTATCCAGAACCGCCTTCCAATCCCCTTTGAACAGATTCCGAAGGAGATGGTGAATGCGGTGGTGGCTGAGGAAGACAATAGGTTCTTCGATCACCACGGGGTCGATTATTACGGCGTGCTTCGTGCTGCGATCAGCAATTGGCACCAGGGGCGGGTGAAACAGGGCGCCAGCACCGTGACCCAGCAGTTGGCCCGCAATTCCTTCGACCTCCATGAGCGCAGCTACAAGCGAAAGCTTCTGGAAATGTTCCTTGCCCAGAGGATTGAGGATCACCTCTCCAAGGAGAAGATCATGGAACTTTACCTTAACAGGGTCTATTTCGGAAGCGGTCTCTACGGGATCGAGGCAGCAGCTCGCGGTTATTTCGGCAAGCCAGCCAAGGATCTCACGGCCGGTGAATGCGCAATGCTTGCTGGCCTACTCAAGAGCCCCAACGCCCTCTCTCCCTGGAACAACCCCAAGGGAGCGCGGAAAGTGCGTGATTTCGTCCTGACCCGGATGCGCGAGATGCGCCTCATCAGCCGTGAGGAGTATGAGGGTGCCGTGGAACTCAATCTCTCCGTCCGTAAGCGTACCAATCCCAACCGCGTTTCCTATGCGATCGATCTGGTGCGCCAGCAGGCGATTGCCGCGCTCGGATTCGATCAGGCCATGAACGAGGGGGTCCGGATCCGCACCACCTACGATGCCCGCCTGCTTCAGGCTGCGGAACGTTCCCTGCGCACCCGTCTGGAGGCCGTCGAGAAGCAACCGGGCTACGCACATCTTACCTACGCCAGGTATCGTGAGCTCAATCAAAAGGCCGAAGAGGCAGCCCAGCGTGGCGAACCGGTAACGATGCCCGCACCTCCCTATCTTCAGGGAGCTGTTCTGGCCGTCGACAATGCCACCGGCGGAATCCTCGCCCTGGCAGGTGGGCGGGATTTTCTCCACAGCGAGTACAACAGGGCGGTTCAGGGGCGTCGCCCCCCGGGGACACTCTTTACCCCTTTTGTGGCAGCCGCCGCCTATGCCAAGGGGATCTTTCCAGGGGACCCTGTGGACGATGCCTGTCTGGATAATCATTTCGTCATGATCGGCGGGGACAACGGAATTCTCGGGGAATGGGGCGTGGAGCGTGCCGACAACGAATATGAGGGCCCGATGCCCTCCTCCGAGGCGGTCGCGCGAGGCAAGAACGCCGCCATCGTGCGTCTCGGTTTCCGCACTGGACTGGAGGATCTTGGAAAGCTCTGCACCGCTGCCGGTATCCGCTCCCCGCTCCGCGATGTGGCCAATGCCTACCTCGGTTCCAGTGAGATGAGCCTCGATGAGCTCACGCTCGCCTACATGTCGTTTCCCGGTAAGGGAACCCGGCCAGCAAAGCTCTTCACCATTAACAGCATCACCGATCCTGAGGGTGGTCTCCTCTATGAGAACACTCCCTCACGCGTGCCGGTTATGGATCCTGAACCAGCCTGGCAGGTGCATGAGATCTTGCAGGATGCCCTCTTCAAGACCTGTTCGCAGTCTGCAGCGAGCGCCGGGATTACCACCAACGCCCCGTTGGCTGGCAAGCCGGGGACGGCCTACGATTTCACCGATTCTTGGTTTGTCGGGTATGACTCGGCAGTCACCTGTGGAGTTTGGGTCGGGTTTGACAAGCCATCGAAAATCTATCGCGGAGCATTCGGCAAGGATCTGGCGCTACCGATCTGGGCGGACGTCATGAATGCCTCGTTTGCTTCCTTTCCTCCCGCACCGCTTCCGATGCCTGCGGGTCTCCAAAAAGTCGATGTCTGCCGAGCCTCCGGACTCTTGCTTGCCGAGGGGTGTGCCAAGGAAAAGGGATTGATCTCCACCCAATATGCCACCCAAGCCGAAATGCCTTCGCAGCAATGCGACGTCCATGGCAACGGGGTGCGAAGTTATGACAAGTCAATCGACCAGGCCGAGTGGCCCCGTGCTGCCGCTGCTGTCGATCTCTCGCGTGTCCGTCCGGTGCCGGTGAGTGCCCCGACCTTACTCGCCCAGAATGATCTCTATCGATCGGTCAATCCCGCCCTGCGCAACGCCGCCTCGGACGATTCCACGATGAAGGTGGCTCGGGCGACGACCCCTGACGGTAAGGATCCGCTGGCCGCAGGGGGGAGTAATGTTCCGGTCATGACCGCCCTTCCGGCTATTCCGGCAGATGGGGAAAAGGAGGTGCGGCGTGCCGAACCTGTGGGACCCATGGATCTGCCCACCGCCGCCCCTGTCCTGACAATTCCCGCACCGAAACCGGCGCAGTTTTAGGCTTACTTTTAGGCCCAGAGGGTTCCGATCGCCTTGACCGCCTTGGTGTAGAGCGGATGGCGACCACCACGCGCGAGTTCTGCCAGCAGGATTTCCTTGGTCTCCTCTCGCGTTGCACGGACCATGCGTCCCGAACTGGGGATGGCCGACCCCGAAGCCGAAGTGACATATTGATCCGAGTCGGGATCGCGCCGTGCCTCGAAGGCGGCACCCTCGGAGACTACATGAAGGCGCGCGATGCTCGCGCCGACGGATTCGGTGAGCTTCAACGACACCGTTGCTCCCAACGGATCCAGAAAGGAATTTCCAAATTTTTCAAGTTGCCAGCCGAGTCGGTCTGCGAGCCATCCCGCTAGCAGCAGGGCGGTGGCGCGGAAGCCGGGGGCATGGGTGATCTCCAGGGATCTGATACGACGGATTTCGGGAAGATTGGCGGGGGCGTCGAAGAGTCCTGCAAGAGCCTGCCTCACCGGAAGGCAACGGGCCCAGTTCAGATCGCAGAGAACGGTACGCGCCTCGGGTAATCCAGCGATTTCAGAGACGATGGCGAACTGTCCGGAAGGGTCCTTCCAGAACCTGCTGTCGAAGAGGAGTCTGTCGACCCAGCGCCAGAGTTTTCCGTCCACCGGAGCGCGGAAGTCGGCCTGCCACCAGAGTGCGAGAGGGAGGTCGGAATCCAGATGGGAGAAGACCACGCTCTGAAGGGAGCGTGCGGCGAGGCCACCGAGTCGGAAGGAGATCTGCTCACTGCAGACCGCACCTCCCTTGGAACCTCGCGGGTAGCAGTGCATGTTGATCCACGAGTCTGCGGAGCTGCCTTCGGCATCGGGATCCGCCTCGATGAGAATCGCGCGCATGGCGTGCTCTCCGGCAATGCCCTGCACGATGGCGGAGTTCGTCTGGAGGGAGCCAGCTTTCTCGTTGTAGACGGCAAGGTTGATGAGCGAGGCGCGGGTCTTGTCGTCGCCGCTCTCCTCCCAGAGTCTACCGAGTTCCTTCTCGATGCCGCCGATCGGCACCGCAATGCCGGGGACGAAGCTCACAGGCGCCTCCAGGTGACGCCGTGGCGTGCGGCCAGTTCAGCCGCCTCGGCTGGTCCCCATGATCCCGCCTCGTAGAAGGCAAGGTCGTCCTTGCGTGTCTTCCAGGCCTCCTCGATCCCGTCGACGAAGGTCCATGCCTCCTCGACCTCGT
>RFPR01000261.1 GCA_009928265.1 Pseudomonadota bacterium
TCAAGGTTATCAAGGTTATCAAGGTTATCAAGGTTATCAAGGCTATCAAGGTTATCAAGGCTATCAAGGGATTATAGGTTTTCAAGGAAATCAAGGAGCTATAGGTTTTCAAGGAAATCAAGGATTTCAAGGTATATTTGGCCCTACTGGAGGTGGTGGTGCATTAGGTTTTTATGGTTCTTTTTATGATACTACAATTCAAACAGCTTTAACAAGTACTACAGGTTATGCATTTAAATTAAATACTACAGCTGAATCTTATGGTGTTTTAATAGAAAATAATGGTTCTGGAAATCCAACGCATATAAAAGTTTTAAATCAAGGTGTATATAATATTCAATTTTCAGCTCAATTAGATAAATCATCAGGTAGTACTGCTCATATTGAAATTTGGTTAAGAAAAAATGGAACAGATATTCCTGATAGTGCAACTATAGTTGCTATTCAAGGCACTAATGCTGAAACTGTTCCAGCTTGGAATTTTATGTTAAGTTTAAATGCAAATGATTATATAGAATTAATGTGGAGAACTGATGATACAAATCTTTTAATTTTATATGAACCAGCAACATCTATAAGACCAGTAATACCATCACTTATATTAACAGTTCAACAAGTTATGAATACACAAATAGGACCTACAGGACCTACAGGAGCTAGTAATTCTACATTTCAAAATGGTATTATTGTAACTGCAACAACATCAAATCCAGTTATATCAACTAGAAGTATTGATCAAATAAATTATAGAACTATTGGTGATAAATATAAAATATGTTATAAATTAGGATGGAGTGCAGGAACAGCTGGTTCTGGTGATTATTTAATTGATTTACCTACAGGTATTACATTTAATACAACATCTGGTTATAATCCTACTTATACTGGTGTATATTGGTCTCCTAATGTAAATTCAATGGCTCCTTATTTAATACCAGTAGTAGGAGGAATAGTTCAATCAGGAAATTGGAATAATTCAATATATGTAATTCCATATGATTCAAATAGTTTTAGATTAGCTATAACAAGTAATAATTTAAATAGTTTTTTATCTTGGAATAATACATTTTTTCCTCTTAGCACTGAAGGGACTCTACAATTAGAATTTGAAATATGGAAATAATTTATTTATTTTTTAATATTATTTATTAAATAATATTAAAATTAATTTTCATTCAATTAGTTCTTTATTTAGAAAAATTATAAATTAGTATATGTTATAGGATATAATGTTTCATCTGATATTAAGATTACATTTGTGTTTAATACATAATTAAATATTTCTATATCTTCATTTGTTACATATTTTACATATTTAAATTTTCCATCTTTTTCTCTTTTATGTAATAAACTCTTTATATAATCTTTATAACAATTATCTCTAGCTTTAGATCCAATTTTAAGTATTAATTCTCTAATATAACTTATCTTATTACTATCTTTACTATTTTTCTTTCCTTTTATATCTTTAACTAAATAAAAATCATTTTCAATTCTATCAATAATATATAAAATTTTATTTGTTATATCA
>RFPR01000262.1 GCA_009928265.1 Pseudomonadota bacterium
TTGCGGCGAATCTCGGCTTGCATAGAAGCAGGGACAGAACCCCAAGAGTTCTTCGAATCCGCACGCTCCATTGCATCCTTAACCGCCTGGCGCACCTTGCCAGCCATGTACTCCCGCTCCTCTTCACCGAGCTCGTCCCACCCCTCGTGGTCATCCATGGAGTTACCATCGCCCAGGACGTACTGCTTCCCCTTCTCGATCATATCCTGCACGTCCTCGTTCTCCATCAGGCGACCGAAGTACTCCTCGGAGGACAGGTTGAGGGGGAAGGACTCAATCAGCTTGGAGATCCGACGGGTCCGCTCGATATCCTCCTGGGTGGTCCCCTCCGGCCACTCCGCCGGTTCACGGAATGCCTTGCCAGGACGGAGTCCACACGGGGGCATCTCGTCCTCGGTGAGGGTCGAGTTAATGCTGAGGTCGGTCGCCCAGTTCCAGATGGTGTGCGGCTGGTACCGGCGGGTCGTGGTGTGCTCGAGGACCAGGTGGAGTGCCTCGTGCTTCATGATACCTTTGACCTGAGTACCGTTGTAAGCACCCAGGAACATGGGGTTGTACCAGAGGTGCATGACCCCGTCCTTGGCCAGGACACCGGCAGTCGGGATGGACTCGGTGCTCTCCTTGTGCAGGTAGCGGACCACGTCCGCATAGAACGGCTCCTGGAACATCAGGTTGACCAGGTTCGCGTCGATATCGAATGCAGCCGCCTTCGCCTTGAGGTCAGCCTCGCTCATCTCCGGAAAGTCCGGGTGCTTGTAAGGACCCTTCGTCTTCTTCAGGATGCCATTGTCGGTAGAGTCGTTAGCCATTCCATCCTCCATGATAGTAATATAACCTGTCCACCCCATCCGGACAGGTCACCCGCGCACTTTTTCGCAATCTTTTTTTAGTCCCCGACGGGGTGATTGTGAGTCACCACGAACACCGTGACAGGGCCACCCTTGAGGAAGTCCTCGTGGCCCTCGTACTCGATCCGGTTCCTGGGCACTGGGAAGGTCGAAAGGAACCGACGGGTGAGCTTACGGGCGTTCTCCCTCGTCTCCTCCCGGTGCATATCCAGGGGATGCATCCGGATCGTCATGAAGTACCCATCGTCATCGCTCCAGTCATTGTGACGGAAACAGGTCCCCAACCCCTCAAGGATGACTGACCGGCGACTGAGACTGGCAGCCCCTCCTCGGGTATCCTTCCCGAAGATATCATCCCAGGCCTCAGCCACCCTCTCCACCACGTCACGGTTCGCCTTGTTGAGGAGGTCCTGGGGAGTGAAGTTCTGCGTGGTCAAAAGCGGCATCTTCGTCTCCGTCGTTCGTTGTTCGCCATTCACTCTAACAATATAACCTGTTCAAACGAACCGAACATGTCGAATTCGCACTTTTTTAAAACTTTTTTGCTCGCGCCAGAAACGCTCTCTCGCAGCTCGAGTGGTTCACTTGCCTTAGGTCCACCCATCCCGTGTGAATGAGAGCTCTCCTACACAATCTCACCCAAAACGAACCTTCGTCCATCGACCGGTCGCCAGGGGGTGGA
>RFPR01000263.1 GCA_009928265.1 Pseudomonadota bacterium
TTGAGCAGTTGATTGACCCGAAGAACTTCAATGTAACCTTCAAGGACGTGGCTACTCTTAAGTCGAATGCAAATAGATGGATTTGCCCAGCTCACTTAGCCGGAATTGCGGCAATCTCTGCCGCTGACGCAAGGTTAATTGACACAACTCACTCAATACGGGACTTTATTGCCCATCGATCCGTGCACAGCAAGACAAACATGAACAGCATGCTTCGCTCTGTTGATGCAGGGAATAATTGCCCAAATACTGGTCTTGGAAGCACGCAAGCTATTCACAATATTGGATCATTTCTCAAGGCTTCAGTCGGCAATCAGCGACGTGTAGTGCGATACGCGGATCGACTGCTGAGCATTGCGCCAACTCTTTAGATAAGCAAAACAGAGCTTTCTTGCATGAACACACAAAAGACGAGGTAAAAGATCAATCCCAAGCCGGGATGCCGGCCTGCTTCTGATCTTAAGTGTTCACTCAATAGGGAACTTGATTACCCATAAGCCTCCGCGACCCTTAGATCTCGCTCGGTGCAAGGCATACAGCAGCAGACCGCATTGGCAATCCGCTCGGTCATCGCTGCCAGTGAGAAGCGCCTGTTGAAGCGGAAGCAGTAGCCACCGAGGTACCGCCTGGCGTACTTATCGAAGTTGAAGGCGTGGAACGTGCCGCTGAGACTGGTTTTGAGGTTCCCCAGCAGCGTGTTGATCCAGCGGAACTGCGGCAGTTCGTTGGGGTGCTTCCCACCGGTGACGACGACCTCATGGCTGCAGCCCGCCGAGGTCACGGAGGCCAATCACTGGTGTGATTTTGGCGTGAATCGGGTGCCCTGCCTCGTTCAGCGAAACCGCTGCAACGATGGGAATCTTGTTCTCTGATCCCCGGCCCACCTTGCCCCCAGTGCGTTCTCCGCCGAGGTAGGCATCATCCATCTGGATCTTTCCCCGCAGCACGTAGGCATCCTCCCGCTCGCTCATGGCCCTGAGAATCTTGTTGTGCAGTAGCCAGGCGGTGTCGTACTTCACACCGAGATGGCGGCTGAGCTCGAGCGAGGAGATGCCAGTTTTGGCCTGCCCGATCAGATAGAAAGCCTGAAACCATGTGGTGAGCGGCAACTTGGTAGCCTGCATGATCGTGCCAGCCGTGAGTGTGGCCTGATGGCCGCAGGATCGGCACTGATAGCGCTTGAGACGGCGGCCATGGACCACACCGTGCTCATGGCCTCCGCAGCGAGGACAGCGGAATCCATCAGGCCAGCGGGCTTTCTCCAGGGCAGCCTGACATTGTTCCTCGGTGCCGTAGAGCCGTTGGAACTCAGCCAGGGAGAGGCCTCTCTGGAACTGGATCGCGCTACGCGCCATGTGCTGACTGGTATCTGTGTACCATTCTACAGCTCGGCCCTGGCCGTTGCGGAGTGAGCTGGGTAATCAGGTTTTCCTTTGAGACCTCTGCCAAGAGATCATCGAGGCTGAGGCGA
>RFPR01000264.1 GCA_009928265.1 Pseudomonadota bacterium
CTTCGGTGAGCAGAAGTGGCGTGGCAAGGAGGAGTTTCTCGGCGCACTCCGGGAAGACCTGGGCTTGCAGTTCGAGGTCGAGCGAGCAGTTCGTTCGGCGGTTCTTGTTACCCCGGTAAGCCCTGAGGACTCGGATGGATGAGCGCATCCGTAAGTCCCGTCAGCAAGAGAGGCGCATCGCCAGGAAGGTCGATGGTTCGCTCAACGCTGGTTCGGGCAACGGGAACCGGAAGAACGATGTTCGCCAGCGTGGTGAGGTTCTGTGGGAGATGAAGAGAACCGACGCCAAGAGCATCACTATCAAGGCCACCGATCTTCGCGACCTGCGAAAGACCGCATCCATCGAAGGCCGCCTACCCGTCATGCACATCGAACTTGGTGGGCGTCGGTACGTTGTCATCGAAGAGGACGACTTCCTTTCCAGTGACCTGGCGAGCGGTCTGCTGTGAGGCAGATCAGCGTGAAGACCTTGGAGGAGCACAAGGCATCTTTCAAGGCCAACAGCGGCTACCTCTTGCCGTCGTTGCAGCGGTACGTCATTCGCAAGGTGGCAGATGACCAGGCAGCATCTGAGCGGCGCAGCGACATCATGCACCCCAGCGAGATGTGCAAGCCCGACTGGTGCGCTCGCCGTGACTTCCACCGGATCACACTCGGGGATCGCAAGGACATCGAACCACGGTTCACCAGTGAGTTGATCTTTGCCGAGGGTCACACCATCCACGACAAGTACCAGGGTTGGCTGCACGGCATGGGCCTTCTCTACGGTCGCTGGCAGTGCCGCTCGTGCCACTACTCATTTATGGCGCAGTCGCCACAGTTGTGTGAGGTGTGCCCCAGTACGTCGCTTCGGTACCGAGAAGTTCCTCTGGAGAACTCTGAGTATCTGATCGCAGGTCATGCTGACGGGGCTGTCAACCACGGTAACGAGTGGTTGGAGGTTGACGAGCCGTTCCTCATTGAGGTCAAGTCGATCGGTCTCGGAACGGTAAGGGTTGAACATACCGAGTTGTGGCGGAAGCATTCTGACGGCGAGTTCGATCTAACCCGGCTATGGCAGGAGATCAAGCGCCCGTTTCCGGCGCACATCCGCCAGGCCACCCTGTACTGCTGGCTCTCCGGGTACCGCAAGATGGTCTTCATCTACGAGAGCAAGTGGAACCAGCAGACCAAGGAGTTCGTGGTCACGCCCGACTTCAAACACATCCAGTGGATATTGGACAGTGCCAAGGACGTGGCACAGGCCATCCGTCAGGGGATGGAGCCGTACCGCCCGGGATGGGCGACGCTGAATCACCGTACGTGCAAGGCATGCCCCTACCGGGGCGAGTGCTGGGGGGAGACCAATGACCAGGAAGATCAGCCCGCAATCACTGTCCGAAAGGCAGCAGGACCACGACGACGAAAGGCTTTTCGTCCGACCTGAGTTCGACGTTCCGCTGTTGGACGGCACCGACCTGACGATGCTTC
>RFPR01000265.1 GCA_009928265.1 Pseudomonadota bacterium
ATGGATATATGGATATATGGATATATGGATATATGGATATATGGATATATGGATATATGGATATATGGATATATGGATATATGGATATATGGATATATGACATGGATTCTCCATTATGAAGTGCTAATTTTCCAATTTTGCCATATCGGTTGTCCTAATCCCATCACATTCAATCCTATCGAGTTTTCACCCGATACATCTTCTACTACTATATATTCTGGATACCCCCAACAATTGATACCCGACGGGTCTAATTGATATGTTGATGGCGGAAACAATATAATTTGACATTGATTTTCACCAATCCCTGTTTGGTATTGGTATTTAAACAACTTTTTTCCTTCATATTGAAAACGATACATTTGACTTATAAAGCTTCCTTGTCCTTCTGCGGATGAAATAATAAAAGAAGAAGTTCCGCTGACATCAGCAATGGTTTTCATAATCTGGTATCCAGCACTGAAGACAATGACTGAAAAACTTGTTCCACTTTTTTCGAAACCATCATACGTTAAAAATATACCATTTTCGCATACATCGGGAACACGAAATTGATTTTGATAATTGTCGGGTAATTTTGTATTATAATCAAATTGATAAGTAGGCAATAGAAAATCATCAGTGCTTTGTCTGATGGCATAACGACAAGTAGCAAAAAAAATTGCCATTTTATCGAGCAGTGTAGTAGGAGAGGGAATATCAAGTTGGTTAGGATCGAGAAATCCGCATGACGACCTTCTATCCTTATAATTACCAACAGTGCAATTATAATTGGAAGTGAACCACGTCCATATGTAAAATTTATAGTAGTAATATTCAAAATTGTTTATTGACCATCCATTGTTACCGACAGCCCAAAATAAAGGGATATTGATTTTTGACTCTAAAAGGTATTGTAAGTCGGGAGTAGGCACTTGAAGCGTGAAAAGTACGATATTCGAAAAAAAGACAAATCCATTGGATAACCAAAGAGGTTTATGGAGTTGGTCGAATAATTTATTATAAAATATATTTACGGCCGAACTATTATCTCTAGGTAAAATACATGATGTCTGAAATATAAAAACATAGGCATTGGGACACATTGAAAACAGAATGCCTAAAGTGTGACATAAATGTTTATTCACCCCCAACTGGTCATCCACTGAAAGAGTGGAGATACCAGGAACCAAATTATAGGATTGAATCAGTTGTCCTCTTATATTCATATTTTCGGGAGAAATATCTTGTTCATATTGAATATTGAATACGGGAGGACTTGGATTTTGTGGTTCCAATTGCTGCCATTGCTGATTGACATAGGAATTGATGGAACCTAATTGGGAAGGAATGTTATAGGATTGGTCGGGAAAGTAATTATGGAAAATAACAAAATTGGTTCGTAATGAAGCAAAATTTTCGTTAGGAAAATATTGGAATAAGGTATCATTAATATAACCTAAAGGATAATTTG
>RFPR01000266.1 GCA_009928265.1 Pseudomonadota bacterium
GTTCACGGGAATAACAACCGACTCATCCGAGCCGAATTCCGCGAACATCAAGTCCTTGGCATTACGCTGGCTGTCCGACATACGGACCTGCGCGTCAACGCCCAAGATGTTGGGGAGGTTGGGCATGGCGAGGGGGTTACCGTCAAACACGCCGCCGTTCGAGAAGTCCGCCTTGCCGCGGAACAGGTCGAATTCGATGTCAGCCGCGATTTTCTTCGCAGCGTCTGCCGCAGCGCGGTCTTCGGCCTTCTTGCCGTCAACGGTCGTCACCATGTTGGCAACGAGCGTCACGCGACGGTAGTGGCTGTAGTAGCACATCGGCACCGTAATACGGACGAATTCAGAGGTTTCCTCTTGTCCGATGTGGCCTTCGAGCTGAGCCGAGCCACCGAACTGACCATAGCTGAGCTGACGGTCAAATTGGGCGAGCGTGCTCTTGCACGTATCGACCGAGACAAGCTTCTGAAGGATAATGTGCTTATCTTCAAAAGTGACATTCTGCATAACGGGGGACAAGTCCTCCACTTGCAGCGCTGCGCCCTGAACGAGAGTCGAGGGAGCCGCATTATAGCTACCGGCCTCAAGGGCCTTAACGAGCGAGTTAATGGTTTCAATTGCCTGAGACATTGTGTTACTCCTTTTAATCTTTCTGGTTATTTAACCTGAAGAAGGTGTTGAATTTTTTCGACCTCGACTTCACCAAGGCAGTATCGATTGATGAGGTCTCGGTCAGACTTCTTGAGATTCTGCTTGGTGACTTCCTTGAGCTGCTCCATGACCTGTCCCTTATTAAGGGTGGGCTTGGTCTCTTCCGTGCGGGGGACGAACGCCACTGACGTTACGGCCTTACGCATCGGCTGCCCCAAGGCAAGGTCAAGAGCCTTAACGAGGCCTTCGACTTGCGCTTCGAGTTCCTTGAGGCGCTCATTGCTGATGCTTTTTTCGGATTTACCCATCAAATGTTCGGCTGTATCGGAACTGACCTTAGGATTTTTTTCCGCACTGGCGGCCTTAGGGTTTTTGTTTGTGATGCTATTAAGGGTTTCTGAACTGACCTTAGGATTTTTGCTAGGGCTCTGTTCAGCCTTCATAGCGGGAGCGGATTGCTCGGGAGCGGGAGGTTGCATGCCAGCGTCGGCTTGTGCATCTTGGCCGCCAGACATTTCCATCATAGCGGCTTTGGCCGCCATAAAGTGCATTTCAAGCTCCTCAGGGGGCAGCTTCATGTATTCTGCCTTGAGTGCTTCTGGGTCCATTGGCGCTCCAGCAGCCATGTCGTCTTGTGGCCCCATGGCATCGTCGGCGGGTGCGGAAGCTTCAGCGGGGGGAGAGGCTTCGGGAGGTGCGGACATTTCAGCTTCAGGCGCATCGCCCATGGGTGCAGAGGCTTCGGCGGAAGCTTCGGCAGATGGGTCTGCTTCTGGAGCAGAGGCCTCCTGA
>RFPR01000267.1 GCA_009928265.1 Pseudomonadota bacterium
TGGAAAATCGGCCAACAAGAGTGGCCTCGCGTTTACGAATGCCTTGTGAGCATGTGATAGATGACGCGCGAAAGCCTGTGGACAAACTCGGCCCCATTAGCAGCACTGTCGTCGCATTGGTGGTCGCACAATGTTTTGGTCGGACTAATGGGGATGCCGTATGCGCAGGACACGCGAGCGGGGCTTCTTGAGGAATACAAACTGCCGTTCCTGAGACATTTTGACAGAACCGTTCAAGTCGCAGCAATCATTCCAGCAAATCTGCGGTACCGGTCCGACGTAGGCACATCTCAAGAAACTATCAACAGCAGGGTTTGGCAGATTCACGATTCGTACAGCGGCACCGAAATAACCGGGGTAGGGGGAACAGGCGGCCTGTATTTCATCGACTATTTGCGGGTGCGCGAAGGGCGGGATGCCGCGTGTCATCGCGGGCGAGCAATTTTGTCTACGGGCGGTTTTTCCCAACAGGTAGGGATCGACTACGAGCCATGGACGGACGCAATTGGCTTTGACGCCAGAGCGCTACAGTCGCGCTACGTCACTGCGCTTGCGATGTTCGTGCCTCGGTCTGGAGGCGAAACAGCGTGGGGGGGTGTTTATGCCTGCGTGCGGCCTGTTGTCCGGCGAGCGCTGATACCTCAGTTGGGAACAGAAATTGACCACACAGATATGTGGCTTCCTCCGTGCGACCTTTACGAAATCGGAGAATTAACAAACGCACAGATGGTCAGCAGGGATCGCGTTGTGAAACCTGCCAGAAAGCCAGGCCAAACTTTCCTTTTTGCAGACCTGGGATTGGCGATAAGGCAAGATGGTGATCAGGCAGAAATGCTTTTTAGTTGCAATGCGGGAATGTCCGTGCTTGAGTTTCAGTTTACTCCGGAGAGCCGCGACGCCATGCTTGCTGCAACCATAGATCGCGAAGACTCGCCGTTTTCTTATCAGCTTAGTTTCGGAGAAAACTATTTTGTCGGTCTGACGCGATGCCCGTTTTCGGGGCTTTGGCAGTTCCGCGGGTTTCCGTTAATTACGGCCGATCACGGCGGAATTGTGCATCTATCGCACTTCGCTGGGGCCGCCAGTACGCCACCATATCACGATGTCGGGCCGGACGTACAAAGGGCGTTGCCTCGCGCGCCAGAGTGGGGCACGTGGCCGCAGAGCATGTATCCATACACCCCGCACGCTAACGCTATCGCGGCCTTAGAAGACGGCGTGCGTCTCGCGGACAAATATCCTTCGCGAGTAAAGAAAACGCCCATATACAGCGTGTTCGAACATGCACCGGGCGACCTTGAAATGTATCCGTCGAGGGAAGTGGTCGCCTTTGCTGCGTGCCTGCAGCCGACCCAGTTTGGTCCGGTCTATTCGCCCTACACAAGCCTGGCAAACAATATGCTGGCAAAGCCGCCAAACAACGGCATGGTTGTCTGCGG
>RFPR01000268.1 GCA_009928265.1 Pseudomonadota bacterium
CCTATAACACAGCCTATAACACAGCCTATAACAC
Source organism: Pseudomonadota bacterium (assembly GCA_009928265.1). Lineage (GTDB taxonomy): Bacteria > Verrucomicrobiota > Verrucomicrobiia > Chthoniobacterales > UBA6821 > UBA6821. Next base: position 35 of record RFPR01000268.1, read on the forward strand.
AGCCTATAACACAGCCTATAACACAGCCTATAACACAGCCTATAACACAGCCTATAACACAGCCTGTTACAAATACAAATTATAATACCATTAATTCTATAAGCGAATCAAATATTATACCAATAGATTGTGTGTTGAGCGAATGGAGTGAATGTGATAAACCTTGTGATGGTGGAACGCAAACTAGAACTATTTTACAAAAACCTCAGGGAACTGGTAAGGAATGTTCTAGTAATCCTAATGATTATATAAGATATTGTAATACTCAGGAATGCAATATAGATTGTGTGTTGAGCGAATGGAGTGAATGTGATAAACCTTGTGATAGTGGAACACAGACTAAATTTATTATACAACCAGCAAGAGGAAATGGTAAACCTTGTCCTAAACCATTTTCTCCTGAAGTAATGAGAACATGTAATACGCAACCTTGTCCTATAGATTGTATTGTAAGTAATGATTGGACTGGATGTAGTGCTGAATGTGGAGGAGGTACTCAAATTAGAGAAATTATAAGAAAAGCAAATGAAACTGGTAAACCATGTCCAGATTCTTCTACTCTTATTAGATCATGTAATACACAATCATGTGATGTAGATTGTATAACAACTGAATGGGGGCCTTGTACAAAACAATGTGATGGAGGATTTCAATATAGAGATGTAGTTAGAGGAAAACAAGGAAATGGAGCTGATTGTGGTAATTTATGGCAAACATGTAATACAGAACCTTGTAATGTAGATTGTCAAGTAGGTCCTTGGAGTGAATGTAATATTTCTTGCGGAACATGTGAAGTTAAAAGAGATGTTATAATAGATAAGAAAGGAAATGGTAAAGATTGTCCACCTCTTACATCAATTTATAACACTTTTATACCATGTGATAGAAATTGTGAAGTTGGTGAATGGAGTAGTTGTGATAAACCATGCGGAGGAGGTAAAAGAACAAGAAAAATTATAATTGATAAAACTGGATCAGGAAATTCATGTCCAGTATTAGAAGAGAATTGTAATACACATGATTGTCCATTAGATCCAATAGGAGTAAATGCAAGATATCTCTTGATAAAAAAAGGTTCATTAAATAATATAGAATTATCAGAAATAAAAGTTTATGATAAAAATAGTAATACCGAACCAATTATTTTAATTTCTAATAATATTAAAACAAATACAAATTATCAAAAATTATATGAAAGTGAAAAGTTAATAGATAATAATATAAATACTTATATTATATCGAGCGATGATATTAAAATAGATTTTGGTAAAATAATTGATGTTACTAAAATTGAAATAATTCCTACATTAAATATTAAATCACAACAAAATAATATATTACAATTATTAA
>RFPR01000269.1 GCA_009928265.1 Pseudomonadota bacterium
TCAGCTGAGGCATGCCTGTCGCTGTTCAGGCGTGGCAAGACGATCGTGGTGTCGTCCATCCAGCTCTCAGCCTCGGGACTTCCGTTCGACGAGGTGAAGGACATGATGCCCTACGCCACGCGAATTGAGGTGTGCTCGGCGGTCTGCCCAATCACGGGCAGGGACGCCTACTACACAGAGAGAAAGAGGAGCGACCTTGGCGAGATCGCGGTGGGCGGCAAGGAGATGTACTCTCCCGTCTGCTGGGAATACGCCAAGTTTATGCGAGGAGTGTGATATGGGAATGGATCCTTCGTCGGTCAACTGCGTCATCTACCACGGTGGGTGCACGGACGGGTTCGGTGCAGCATTCTCCGCCTGGAAGTGCCTGGGCAACAGGGCTGAATACCACGCCTGCAAGCACGGTGAGCCGCCGCCCGATGTCCTGGGAAAGAATGTCGTGATCCTGGACTTCTCCTACGACAATGCGACGACGAAGAGGATGATCTCGGAGGCCGCATCGCTCCTCGTGATCGACCACCACAAGTCCGCCATGGTGGAGCTCCATGATGTGAGCAACACGCACTTCGACATGACACACTCGGGTGCCCGACTCTCGTGGGACTTCTTCCACCCAGGGCACCCACCTCCCAAGCTCATCAACTACATCGAGGACCGGGACCTGTGGAAGTGGGAGCTGCCCTACTCGAAGGAGTTCAGCGCCGCCTTCGACATGGTGCCGTTCACGTTCGAGGACTTTGAGAAGTACGAGGACGACTCTGTCTTCGATGACGCTGTGAAGCGGGGATCCTATATCCTCGCCTACTCCAAGACAGTGATCAAGAAGGTGTGCGAGAAGGCGGCTCTTCGGCGCTACCAGGGCATGGAGGTGATGGTGGTCAACTCCTCACACTGGATGTCTGAGATCGGCAACAGGCTCTCACACGACTGTGACTTCGCAGTCATCTGGTACTACGACCACGAGGACCGCAAGATCAAGGTGAGCCTCCGCGCCTTCCACGACAACGTCGACGTCTCAGAGATTGCGAAGAGGTTCGGTGGTGGCGGCCACAAGAAGGCGGCAGGATTTGCGCTGCCCACCGGGAAGCACATCGAGGAGATCTTCGACGTTGAGTGATCTGAATAGGCCGTCCTGGGACTCCGTCTGGATGGAGACAGCACGGACAATCTCCCAGAGATCCTGCGACCCTCGACACCGCGTCGGAGCCATCGTGGTGACATCCGACAATACCCAGGTGCTCTCCGTGGGATACAACGGTAATTACACAGGGGGACCGAATGAAGTTGAATCTGATGTTCCCGGTGAGTCAGGAATGATTCACGCGGAGACCAATGCTCTGATCAAACTGGACTACAACAATCCAAAGCGCAAGGTGATG
>RFPR01000270.1 GCA_009928265.1 Pseudomonadota bacterium
TTTCTCGCTGATCAATTGCTGCTCTTTTGCTCGCGCCTGGCGCTCAAGCTCGAGCGCTACCATCTCCCTGAGAAGGAAAGCGGAGGGACATTTCACCTTATCTCCAACTCCGGGATGGGGATTGAAACCGAAAGTGTCACCCTCGATGCGGACACCATCCTCAGCGACGAGGACTTAAGACTTCACTACGGGGATGACGCAACGGATTGGTTTGCTGATTTCCAGCGTAAGATCACCGAAAAAAAGACCGGCCTTAGCATCTTTCAATCTGTCCCGGGATGCGGGAAGACGACCGCTATCCGTCACCTGCTCGGTGTCCTTCGCAAATCGCACGTTGCCTACTACGTTCCCCCGAGCGCAGTCGACGTGATTGCGAGCAGCTCCTTTGTCGGATTCTGGGCCAATCAGCAGATCCATCACCGGGGCAAACAATTCATCCTCATCCTAGAGGATGCGGAGCAAGCCCTGTTGGCCCGTTCGGGCGGAGTTGGGGCAAGCCTTGTCTCAAGCCTTCTTAACCTCACCTCCGGAATGCTCGGCGACTTCGTGCGACTTCAGGTCCTCGCCACCATCAACTGCCGCTTTGAGGACATCGACCCCGCCCTCAGACGTCCCGGGCGCCTTCTGGCATACCGTGAGTTCCCGCTGATCGCATACGACCGCGCTCGCAAACTTGCCGCCAAACACATCCGCACCTTGCCGCCCAAGAACGAATACACCTTGGCCGAGATCTACAATGCAGATGCTGCGCCCGTGCAAGATCCCAGGATCATCGGGTTCGCGGCATAGCTCCCAGCACCGCCTTCTCCGCTCTCGCTACGTTTTATCCTTCCCATTCCATGCACTCGCCACCGCTACTACAGACCGAACTTACTTTCTGCGGTCGCCGACACGATAGCGTCCAGGAATGGATCCGGGATCGCCGCAGGACGCGATGGCAGAGGATTGGCGCCTGGGGTTGTTCGAGGATTTTTGCTCCGATGTTGGGCAATCTGGTGGGACTTATTGAGCGCGCTACCGTCCTCCGTAAAGTTCCGGCACCCGTCTGGACGATTGTCACCATGCTGATCTCACTCGGCATCTATTCACTGAGGATGGGATGGATGCTTGCCACCGGATTCATCATTCTTCTACTCGTGCACGAGTGCGGGCATCTGCTTGCTGCCCGCTACTATGGAGCCCGCACGAGCGTCCCGATTTTCATTCCCTACCTCGGCGCGGTCATCGACATGAAAGACCCCATGCAAAATGCTTGGGAAGAGGCCGTTTTTGGAATTTCAGGCCCGATTCTCGGAACGCTGGGAGCGGTCACCTGCCTGCTGATTCATCGTACGACGGGTATCCTTTATTTCGCCGAGATTGCATTCTTCGGACTCTTT
>RFPR01000028.1 GCA_009928265.1 Pseudomonadota bacterium
GGGGAGCATGACGACGCCTCCTACATTCCTGCGGCGCTGAAGAAGTCGCCACTCGGTCGAGATTGTCTGGAGATCGCCCGCGAGGCCCTGCTGGAAAATTCGTGGATCACCGCAAAGGAAGCCGCCGACTGGCATGCCGCCGTGGAGAAGGAGGTCGAGGAGACCGCCTCCAAGGTGCTTCGCGAGCCGGCGCCCGATCCTTCCGAGGAGGATTGGAATGCTTTCTCGGCTCTTGGAAGGAACGGGGAGGAGGCGCGATGAGCAAGACCTCCATCACCTACCTCGAAGCGATCCGTCTGGCCCAGCAGAAGGCACTTGCCGAGGATCCGCGGGTCTTCATCTACGGCCAGGACATCGGCGGCTTCGGCGGCGCCTTCAAGGCGACCAAGAATCTCGCCAAGGAATTTCCGGGACGCGTTCTCGATTCGCCGATCAGCGAGGATGCCATGGTCGGGCTTGCCATCGGCGCGGCCGTCGAGGGAATGCGCCCGATCGTCGAGATGCAGTTCGCCGATTTCTCGACCTGCGGCTTCAACCAGATCGTCAATCAGGCCGCGACACTCCACTACCGCACGGGCACACCCTGCCCGATCGTCGTCCGGCTTCCCAGCGGCGGCACTCCCGGAAGCGGTCCCTTCCACAGCCAGAGCATGGAAGCGATATACGCCCACTATCCCGGACTCGTGGTGATGACGCCCGCCACGGTTGATGATGCCTACTCGATGCTGCTCGAGGCGGTGGCCCTCGACGACCCTGTCATCTTCTGCGAGCACAAGTTCCTCTACTACCATCTCAAGGCGGAGCAACTTCCAGATCAGGCCCTTCCCTTTGGCAAGGCCCGCATTGCGCGACCCGGCAGGGATGCCACCGTCGTCACCCACGGAGCCATGCTTCATGAGTCGCTGGCCGCCGCCGAGGAACTTTCCTCCGACGGCTATGATATCGAGGTGGTCGATCTGCGCACCGTCCGTCCGCTCGACACCGATACAATCCTTGCCTCCGTTGCCCGGACCGGCCGACTGCTGGCCGTCGGCGAGGCATGGCCATGGGGAGGCGTGACCGCCGAGGTGGTCGCGCGCGTGGCGTCCGAAGGATTCGGATTGCTCGACGCGCCGCCGCAGCGACTCAACGCCAAGGAGACTCCCGTCCCTTATCATCCAGCCCTCTGGGGAACGCATCGTCCCACTGCCGGCACGATTGCCTCCTCTCTCCGACATCTCCTCGAACTCTGACCAACCGAGCCCCTGCCATGTTCCCGTCACCCGAATCGGCCAACCTTCTCCCCATCATCATGCCCCAGCTCGGCGAGTCGATCGCCGAAGCCACCATCATCCGGGCGGCCTTCGCGGTCGGCGACCGCGTAGAGGCCGATACGGATCTACTGGAGGTCGAGACCAACAAAGCGGTCATGGGTGTCACCGTCCCCTGCGGCGGAATCCTTCGCGAGATCTCCGCCGTCGTCGGCGAGAGTTATGCTGTCGGGGCGACACTCGGTTATCTGGAAGTCAGCGACTCTGATGCCGAGCGACTCGGTCTCCATGACGCGCCGCCCCCGCCTCCGGAGAAGAAGCCCAAGAAGGGAAAATCCTCCGGCAAGGAGGATTCCGCTTCCGCCAAGAAAGAAGTGGCTCCCACTGTGAGTGGTCTGCCTGTGCCGGCCCATGCGGGCGGAGCCAGTTTCCTCTCTCCCCGCATGAAGGCCCGGATGGCCGAACTCGGTCTCCATGCCGCCGATCTCGCCGGCGTAGCCGGCAGTGGTGCGGGTGGGCGCGTCACCATCGACGATCTCGAACGCTTTCTTCAGGATCTGGAGCGCAATACCATTTCCCCGGCCTCCTCGATGCGCGTTGCTGTGGCTGACGCCATGCGTCGCAGTTGGACTCGCCCGCTGGCTACCGTCGTTCTCCCGGTCACCCTGGACATCCTCCTTGCCCACCGCAAGAAGCAGACGGTGAAGGCTGGTCCAGCCCTCTACGCCCTTCGCGCACTTGCTATTGCCCTTTCCGAGATGCCCGCCACTGCGGGACGTCTCATCGGCGACCGGGTTATCCATCCTCGCTCCGTCGATATCGGTTTCGCAGTTGAGGCCGAGGACGGGGTGCTGGTCCCGGTGATCCGCCATGCGGAGCAGTTCCCGCTGGCCGATCTGGTGGAGCGCTATAATCGGCTTGTGGAACTCGCCCGCGCCCGCCGTCTGCCTGGTTCCGATACCGGAGGATCCATCGCTACGATCACCAACTACGGGGTCTTCGGACTCACCATGGCCACCCCGATTCCCCTTCCCGAGCAGACGCTTCTTCTCGGCATGGGGGCCGGCCGTATAACCCCATCGTGGGATCCGGAGAAGAAGACCTTTGTTCCCGTCACCGAGGCCCAGTTCACGCTGAGCTTCGATCACCGGGTGCTCGACGGAGGTGCCGCCGGAAGGCTCCTGCAGCGCGTGGCCGAGTTGCTCTCCAATCCAGAGAAGCTGTAGGTTTCGCCGAGGTTATGACGGGCCGGGGAACCTCCCCGAAAAAAATCTGAAACCTTTTCGGCGTTGCGGTGTTATTCCCGGTGATGAAAACACAAATCACCACCCCCACCATCGTTTCACTCGTCGCGCTTGCCTTGTTTGGAAGCATTCCGCTCAAGGCCCAAAATTCGATTCCGCAGGGGTCGCAGCCCTCGGCCGCATCGCCCGCCTGCTTAGCCAAACACGGCAAGGGTCATGGTAAGCAAATGCTCTCCGTCCTCAATGATCAGGAGCGTTCCCAACTCAAGACGGCCATGAAGCAGGTCAAGAACGACCCGCAGCTTGTTGCCGCCCGTGAGTCCCTGAAGGATGCCCAGACCAAGGAAGCCAAGAAAGCCGCACACGATACCCTTCGCCAGACGCGCCGCGATCTCTTGTTGAAAGCAGATTCCTCCCTCTCCCCCGTGCTGGAAAAGGTCAAGGAGGCAAAGCATGCCAAGCCCCCTGTTTCCTGAACTTTGAACTTCCTGCACATGAATACAACTCCATGAAAACAACACATCTCTCACTTACAGCCGCAGTCTGGGCGGCGATGTCACTTCTTCCTGCGCTTGAAGCGCAGGAAGTTATGCAAACCAACGATTCCCAGACCGATCAAGCAACGCAGCCACCACCTTCTCCTGGTGCAGGAGGTTGGAAAAGACTCATGGCCAACCTGACGGAAGCTGAACGCCAGCAACTCAAGTCGGCTCATGATAAGGCGACCCAGCAGAATCCGGCACTTGAAGAGGCGATGAAGACCGCCCATCAGAGCATGGAAAAGGCCCGCAAGGAGATGCATGACGCTATGATCGCGATCGACCCTTCCGTTGCTCCCATTCTGGCCAAGATAGAGCCTCCTAAATGGGAGGGAAACCGCGGTAACGGTCAGCGCCCAGGAAAATGGGAGGGCGCTAAGGAGTGGAAACACCATGGCCCCCCTCCCGGTATGGCCAACCTGTCTGAGCAGGAGCGTACCCAGTTAAAAGCGGCCTACGTGCAAATCAAGGATGATCCCTCAATTGCCTCGGCGCGCGAGGTCATGAAGACGGCTACTACCCCGGAAGCTCGCCGCACTGCTTTACAGGGGCTGAAGCAGGCCTCCGATGCCGCGCTGCTGAAGGTCGATTCCACGCTCGGCCCGATCCTGGAAAAGCTCCATCAGGCGGGACCACCATCGGCATCCTCACCTACCTCGTCCAACAGCACCAAGGACGAGACCATGGCTCCCGCTCAGTAGTTGCCAAGTTCACGAGGGGTTCCGGAGAACCCGGAATCCCTCGGGCGGTCTTTTTGTAAACGACTCAGTCGTACGATTAGCCCCGAGGCTTGATCACGTTTTTTCCGCTGCCCGAACTTTTGGGTAACTGTGCGGGTGTCGGAGAAGGGACTGAGAGACGATGATGGAGCATCCGGGTGTAGGGACCCTGCACCGTTTGGGGGAAATAGAGGTCACGCCTGTTCTGGATCGTGGTGCAACCCGTCAAGATGGTCATCGCAATGCAGCAAAAGAGGGCAGTAGGAAGGTGGGGGAAAAGTCTCATCTGAGGGAAGAGGATCATTCCAAGAGCTTCGGACTGTCAAAGAAATTGCCCCGCGTAAATTTCTCCGCGACGATCCGTTCCGATGCTTCTCGCCTACTATGTCCATGACCTGAGCCCGTTTCTGCTGAAAATCGGGGGATTCGGTCTCCGCTGGTACGGGTTGTCCTATCTCGCCGGATTCGTGATCGGCACCCTGCTCTACCGGAGACTGGCTCAGAGGGGGTATTCCGACCTGCGGCCTGACCAGGTAGCGGATTTCATCACGATGGGAGCCCTCTTCGGAGTGCTTCTTGGCGGGCGGCTTGGGTACATGCTCTTCTATGATCCTGTCGGTTTCCTTCAGGATCCCCTTCGTTTTTTCCGTGTCTGGGAGGGAGGGATGGCCAGTCACGGCGGAATCCTGGGAATTGCACTCTACTCTCTTTGGTACGCCCGTAAGCACGGGCTCTCCTGGCGGAATCTCTGTGACAACCTCGTCGTGGTGGCTCCGGTAGGAATCTTTCTTGGACGATGTGCCAACTTCATCAACGGGGAACTCTACGGCCGCGCGGCAACCGTACCCTGGGCGATCCAGTTTCCGAAAGAGATCCTCCTCTGGTCTCCCGGTCGTCAGGAGGAGTTGATCACGAGGGCCTCCGCGATCGATCCCGCCTTTGCTTCTCCGGAGGTTCTTATTTCAGGAGTCGCCGCCTCACCTGCGCTCCGCGGATTACTCTCCACATATCTGACGCCGCGTTATCCCTCCCAGATCGTAGAGGCTCTTCTTGAGGGTGTGTTTCTCTTCGCATTGCTCTGGATTCTGAGGACCAGATGCAGGCTCTCCGACGGAGTGCTCTCGGGAGTCTTCCTGATCGCCTATGCCTTGGTAAGGATTGCCGGAGAGTGTTTCCGGGAACCCGATGCGCCGCTTACCGCAGGAATGACACGCGGTCAGTTCCTCTCCCTCTTCATGATCGTGAGCGGCATCCTTTTCCTTCTCTGGGCAAGGCTGCGCCCCCGCTATCCGAAAGCCCTCTTGCGGGTCTAATTCAGGGCTTTTAGCTGCGTTTTAGGAGTTTTTCCACGCGGGCCACATCCTCCGGGGTGTCGACGCCGATTCCCCGGTGAGATGTCTTCACGACACGGATCGCGATCCTGTGTTCCAGGGCGCGGAGTTGCTCCAGTTTCTCACACTGCTCGAGCGGGGAGGGGGAGAGACGGACGAGTTTTCTGAGAATGTCGCGACGGTAGCCGTAGAGGCCGAGGTGCAGCAGAGGGGTTACGGTGCTTTTGCGATCACCCGCATCGCGGTGGAACGGGATCCTGCTCCGTGAGAAGTAGAGGGCGTCTCCCTTGGCCGAGACGACGACCTTCACGCAGTTGGGATCATCGGCTTCCTTGAGTTCAGTGAAGGGGGTCGCGGCGGTGATCATCTCCACCGAGTGGTCGCGGCGCAGTGTGGAGGCCAGCGACTCGATGAGCTTCGGATCGATGAGCGGTTCGTCTCCCTGGACGTTGATGACGTGGGTGATGCCGCGAAGTTTGGCCGTTGCCTCGGCGATCCGATCGGTTCCGCTCGGGTGCTTCCGAGAGGTCATGACCACGTCGGCCCCGAATCCTTTGGCTGCCTCCGCGATCCGTTTGTCGTCGGTGGCGATCAGGACGCGGGCGATTCCTTTGGCAAGGAGGCAGCGTTCCCAGACATGGCGCAGGAGCGGCTTGCCCGCGATGGGGTGAAGCATCTTCCCAGGGAAACGGGTCGATCCCCAGCGGGCCGGAATCACGAGTGCTACGGATGCGGTGGCTTTCGGCATGGGGGTCAGGCTAGGGGTGTGCCGTCCAGAATAAGACGGATCGCTTCGACCACGGTCGGCACACGGTGGTCGGGGGAACAGTCGGTGACCTTGCGGCCGTAGCCGGTCTCCACAAGGATGGTGCGCACGCCGGCGTTTTTGCCTGCCTCGATGTCGAGGGCCTTGTCTCCGATCATCCAGGAGCGGGAGAGGTCGAGGCCATGCTCGGCGGCCGCTTCCAGGATCATGCCGGGTGCCGGTTTCCTGCGCGGTGAGGGATTGTCGGGATGATCGGGTGCCATGTAGGAGGCGTCGATCAGGCCGTCGAGTTGACGGATCAGCTCCCGCTGCACCGACTCGAACTGCTCCTCGGTGAAGTAGCCCCTGCCGATGCCGCTCTGGTTGGTCACGATGATGGAGGCCCATCCGAGGGCTCGCGCCCTGGCCAGTTCCGTCACAGCGCCCTCGATGGCGCGCACGTCATTAGGGTCACGGCAATGATCGACTTCCTCCATGAGGGTCCCGTCCCGGTCGAGGAAGAGGGCGGGACGGCTTGCTCTGCCGACTGTCATGACTGTGTGTGAACGGAAAAGCTGCGCTCGAGTTCCTCCCTCGTGCAGGTCGCGGTACCGAGTTTTCCGACGACCACGCCCGCGGCGTGGTTGGCGAGTTCCGCAGCCTCCTCGGGCGTGGCTCCGGCGGCAATGCCAAGCGTGTAGAGAGAGATAGAGGTGTCGCCGGCACCGGAAACGTCGTAGATCTCGCGCGCCTTGGTCGGCGTGTGGTAGGGGGCGGCCCCCTTGCGGAAGAGCATCATACCTTGTTCGCTCAGGGTGATGAGTAGGGCGCCTGCCTTCCATCGATCGAGCAGGATCTCGCCGACTTTCATGAGGGCGGTGTCGTTTTCCACGGGATGGACGGGAGGGGAAAGGGGAACGCCTGCCGCGGCAAAGGCCTCGCTGCGGTTTGGTTTGATCGTCGCGATCCCGGGCCACTCGAGGGGATTCTTGGGGTTGGGGTCGCAGGTGACGAGAATCCCCGCCTTGGAGGCCGTCTCGAGCAGCGCATCGACAAAGGGTTGGTCGAGCAATCCCTTGCCGTAGTCCTCGATCAGGACGGCATCGGATTCAGAGACAAGGCGGGAGGCCTTATCCAGGATGTCCTGTCGTGAGGAACCGGAGGCGCCGCCTCTCTCGCGGTCAACGCGCACGACCTGCTGACGCTGGGCGATGATCCTGGTCTTCACAATGGTGGGATGGCGGGGATCGGTGAAGAGACCCGCGACGGAGATACCCTCACTGTCCAGTAGTCCGGAGAGCTTCCTTCCTGCCTCATCCTCCCCGATCATCCCGAGCATGGTGACCGACAGGGTGAATTCCCTCAGATTGCGCGCCACGTTGGCGGCACCGCCTGGATAGCTTGATTCGCTTTGCACCTCAACGACCGGAACGGGTGCCTCCGGAGAGATCCGGCCGACATTGCCCCAGACGAATTCGTCCAGCATCAGGTCGCCGACGACCAGAAGGCGCTTGGTAGAGGCCGTATCAAGAATGTGTTGTAATCTTCGTGGGTCCATTACAGATTGACGGGACTAAAGCAGTGAACGACGTGACCTCCATGCTCCACGGCAAGGCCCTTCCCTGCGAGGGGAATTTTCAATTCCCGGCCAAGGGATTTTTTACGGTTCTTCTGGCCCTTCTAGCCGGCCTTGCTCCACTTCATGCGGACAACCCCCCGAAGAAAATCGCCCTCTCTGATTTTCCCGCCGCCGCCGTGCAGGAAGTCGTTGTCCCCGTGCCGAGCGAAATCTTTGCCGTCCTCGACAAGCTTGGGAACCCCAACTGGAAGGCCCAGCTTCGCGAGGGCAAGGTCCGTACTCCGGAAGATCGCGTCCGCACGGCCCTACTGCTCGGTAACGTGATCGCCGAGGGATTTGTGGCTGTCGAGGCCGAGGACGCCGAGCGCGTGAAGGAGCTCGGTCGTCAGGTCCTCACCCTTGCCGAGGCGATCAATGTCCGCAAATCGGTCATCGCCCGCAGCAAGAGCATCACCGACAAGGCCGAGCAGCGCGATTGGCGCGGAGTCCGGGTCGAATTCGACGGGGCGCTTCAGGATGTGCGCGGCGCCATGGACGAGTTGAACGACCACGACCTCTCCCAGCTTGTCAGCCTGGGTGGATGGCTTCGCGGTACCGAGGTTCTCACCAATATCGTCGGCAGGATGGCGCTGAGCTGCTTCACCAGCCCGAGCTCGTCGACTACTTCGATCGCTGCATCGGGTCGATGCCCAGCCGCCTCCGCCGTAACACCCTTGTAACCGAGATCCGCGACCTGCTCCGCAAGATCGGCCCGATCGTTAGCGACAGCGGTGACCACATCACCCCAGACAAGGTTGCGACGATCCACGAGCTCACCAAGGCAGTCAATCGCCGCATCGTCAGTGGGGGTGACGGGACATGATCGCCTCAGCGAGCCATTCCTGTCGCCGGGGACTTACGGGCTTTTTGGCGCTTCTTGCCGCCGTTGCCCTTGCTCCCCTCCTTCACGCAACCGTCGATGACGCGCTTTCCTTCGCCTACGAGGCGGCCCTTCCCTACTACAAGCAGGGCTATTCCGTCCGCAAGGATGCCTGGGGCGGTGATCTCGCGGTGCACCAGAAGAAGGCTGTCAGCTCCCAGCTTTTCAAGGGTAACGACTATTGGTTCCTCATGGCCTCCGACCTCAAGGGGGCCTCACTTTCGGTTCACATCTACGACGACAAGGGAAACCTTGTCGACGCCGAGAGCTGGCAGCGAGGCCGCTTCGCCGGAGTCCGCGTGAGCCCTAAGGCTACCGGCACCTATTTTGCCATCGTTCAGGTCCTCAAGTCCCCCGAGGATCGCACCCCATGGGCGTTGGTTTACGGCTACAAGTAGCCGTTGATTGTTGAAGACCACCGACAGGAAAGCAGCGGATCCTCTTCCGTTCGTGATTTCACCGTCGCAGGACGGACGAAGCGCCACGCTTGAGTTCGCCGACGCCCGCTCGCTGAGGGCCATCCATGCCGGTGATGACACCCTGCTGCGGAGTATGGAAACCGCCCTTGGAATCCGGATCACGAGCCGTGATGGCTGGATGCGCCTCGAGGGGGAGCCCGCCTCGATCACGACCACCCTCGGTATTCTCACCCAACTAGGCCGCATCATCGCATCCGGCGCCGAGATCAGTCGCGACGGATTCCTCTTTGCCCTGGGCCACCCGCCCGAGGCCAAGAACACCTCGGTCTCCCCGGTGGAGGAACTTTACGGGGAGAAGGTCCAGTGCTCGTCCCGCAAACCAGCCGTTGTCCCCAAGACCATGTCCCAGCGCGATTACCTCCGCGCGATCGACGCCCACGACATCACCTTCGGCATCGGACCCGCCGGCACCGGCAAGACCTACCTCGCCGTCGCCAAGGCCGTCTCCGCGCTCAAGTCCGAGAAAGTCAGCCGCATCATCCTGACCCGTCCCGCGGTCGAGGCCGGAGAGGCTCTCGGTTTTCTTCCCGGGGAGTTGGAGGAGAAGATCCTCCCGTACCTGCGGCCCCTCTACGACGCGCTCCATGACATGCTCGAGCCCGACGAAATCCAGCGTGCCATCGAGCGAGGCGTCATCGAGATCGCACCTCTGGCCTACATGCGCGGTCGGACGCTCAATAAGGCCTTCATCATCCTCGACGAGGCTCAGAACACCACGGCCGAGCAGATGTTCATGTTCCTGACCCGGATCGGGATGGGCTCCAAATGCGTGATCACCGGAGACCGGACACAGATCGATCTTCCGAAAAACAAGCTCAGCGGTTTGATCGAGGCCTCCTCGGCCCTGTCCACTACTCCAGGCATCGCCTTCCATTACTTCGGTGACCGGGATGTTGTCCGGCATCCGCTCATCCAGGCGATCGTTGCCGCCTACAAGGAACACCGCGGCGCCGGTGAATCCCGCCTCTAAGATCCTTCAGCCTAAACCCCTTCGGCCTTTCCTCTTCATGTCTCCTCTCGGTTTCTTCAAAAAGCAACGCCTTGCCGCCAAGGGTCTGAGCTGCGGCAAGACCCGCCGCAGTGCGGGTGAGCGGGAGTTGGTCGTCGAGTTGGAGGGGAGTCCCTGGATCCGTGCGGCAATCATCCTCGCCGCGGCGGGACTTCTTACCTGGCTCTCCTTCGAGGGAAATCCGGCAGAGCCCCTCAAAAATCTCCTCTACGCCCTGCTCATCCTCGCGGTGGTGGTAGTGCACCCGCTGATCGCCCGTGGAGGTGCCCTTGCCGAGAATTCCAAGCTGGCCCTGTTCCTTGCGGTCATCTTCATCCAACTCGGGGCCGGTGCCCTCCTTCTCGGCGTGACGGAGTCCGACGCCTCCGGGAGGGGGTTGATGCCGCTCGCTGTCCCCTACGCCCTGGCCCCGCTGACGATTTCCGTTTTGCTCGGATCCCAGAACGGTTTTTGGGCGGCCCTCGCCGCCTCGCTCTGGTGGACCATCCTCCGCGGTCCCTCAGATGGCACGCCCCTCCTTCTCGCCCTGACCGGCGGAATGACTGCCGTGATCGCCACCCAGCGTGTGCGTCGTCGCTCCAAGCTTCTGCGTGCCGGATTCTACTCCGGGGCCTCCGTTTTTCTGCTCGCGATCCTTGTCGGGAAGACCGGGCCCGTCAGTTGGGATGTCACCGCCCTCGAGGATTGGCGGGGACTCCTTCTGGGTTGCGGAATCCCGCTTGGCACGGGTTTGCTCACCGGGGTGCTCGTTAGCGGTGCCCTGCCGCTCCTGGAGCAGCTCTTCCGGATCACCACCGACATCTCGTGGCTCGAGATGGCCGATCTCAATCATCCCTTGCTCCGCCGCCTCAGCCTCGAGGCTCCCGGGACCTATCATCATTCGCTCGCCCTCGCCAACCTTGCCGAGGCCTGCGCCGAGAACGTCGGTGCCAATGCCACCCTCTGCCGCGTCGGAGCTTATTTCCACGACATCGGCAAGCTCGCCAAGCCCGAGTATTTCACGGAGAACGCGCCCCCGGATGAGAATCCCCACGATGAGCTGACCCCGACCATGAGCGCTCTGGTCATCCTTTCCCATGTGAAGGAGGGAGTGGATCTTGCCGTCCGCAACCGGATCAACCGCCATGTCATCGACCTGATCCGACAGCACCACGGCACCACCCTGGTGGAATACTTTTACCGCCGCGCCTGCCAGCAGGAGGAGGACGCGCGCGCTGGGGGGACTCTTCTTCAGATCCGCCCGGAGGATATCCCCAAGGTCAACGAGGAGAGCTTCCGCTATCCTGGTCCGAAGCCGCAGACCCTTGAGGCCGTGATCCTTGGCATTGCCGACGCAGCCGAGAGCGCATCACGCAGCCTCGAGAGGCCGACACCCCAGCGCATCGACGACCTCGTGCACGACCTCCTGCAGGATCGCATCGAGGACGGCCAGTACGACGAGGCTCCTGTCACCCTCTGCCAGCTCCACACCATCGCCGAAAGCCTGGTCACCTCACTCGGAAGCATGCATCACTCTCGCGTGGCCTACCGCCGCCGGAAGTCCGACAATCCGGCCGAGGGCAAGGATTGATCGGGGAAGGGGTTATTTCGCCTCGCGCTTGATCCCGAAGGTGAGCAACGCCCCGAGGATCAGGAGGATGCCGGCCACCGTGAAGCTCGAGTTGTAGGAGCCGCTCGAGGCCTTGAGCATCTGGGTGACGCGTGAAAGGACGAATCCTCCCACGCCCCAAGCCGTGAAGAGGATTCCGTAGTTCACGCCGAAGTTTTTGATGCCCCAGAGATCCTTTGTGATCGAGGGAAAGAGGGAGAGGTTGGCTCCGTAGTTGGCCCCGATGAGAGCGGCGATCAGAACGAGCACCACGGGAGTCGTGGCACCACCCGTCACGGGGATGGCCACGAACATCAGGACGGCCTGGACGAGGAAGACGATGAGCAGGGTCATCCTGCGTCCGATTCGATCCGATAGGGATCCTGCCACGACGCGTCCCAGGGCATTGCCGATGGCCAGGACCGCCACCGCGATGAAGGCCGAGGTCCCCATTGATTTCTTGGCCATGCTGCTGATGCTGCCGATGACCATGAGCCCGGCCCCTGCCCCGATGAAGTAGAGCAGCCAGAGCAGCCAGAACGATCCCTTGGAGAGGATCTGTGCAGGCGTGAGGTCGATCGCGGCGGGCAGGGATGCCGCCATGATGCTTCCCGATCTAGGGGCCTCCGCCACGTAGCCTTCAGGAGGATTTTTGAGAAATTGGGAAAGACTGATTACGATTACCGCAAAGAAAACCCCGAGGATGAGCATGGCCTTAAGCAGTCCGAATTCCTTGAGCAGCGTTTCGGACAGAGGGGCCAGATACACCGGGGCGAGACCGAACCCAGCGACGACCAGTCCGGCAATCAGCCCTGTCTTTGCCTTGGGAAACCATTTCAGGGCAGCGGGCGTGGTGCAGGCGTAGCCGAATCCGATGCCGGTGCCCACCAGCACGCCGAATCCCACGACCCAGAGCGTGTAGTTGTTGGTCGTGGAGATCAGCAGCATGCCGGCCGCCACGAGGATGCCGCCGATTGTGGAGGTGATCCTGGGGCCGATCTTGTCCTGCAGTCGTCCGGCCAGGATCATTGCGAAGGCAAAGACCAGACAACAGAGCGCGTAGGGATCGTTGAGTTGGTCACCCTTCCAGCCGAAATCTTTTTCGATGGCCCCCTTGAAGAGGCTCCAGGTGTAGAGGACGCCGAGGGCGAGATTGATGCCGAGACCTGCCAGCGCAACGCGCCAGCCCGAGGAGGGGGAGGGGGAAGTCACCCCGCTTGCCTAGGGCGTCAGGCTGCGCGCGAAAAGAAAAAAGGGAGGAAAACGATCAGAGCTTCACTCCGAATCGCTCTCCCTTGCCGCAATCCAAGGCAAAGGCCGCGAGGAGTTCCGCCGTCTGCTCCAGATCCGAATACTGGATCATTTCCACGGGGGAGTGCATGTAGCGGTTGGGCACACCGATCGAGGTGGTCGGGATCCCTCCCTTGGTCTTGAAGATCGCGTCGGCATCGGTACCCGACCAGCGGGGATTGACCTCCGTCTGGAGTGGGATGCCGGCCTTCTTGCCGACCTTGCGGAGGCGGGCGTTGACGACGGGATGGTTCACGCTGCCGATGCTGATAACCGGGCCATTGCCCATCTTCACGTCACCGTGCTTGGTCTTGGAGCAGTTGGGGATGTCGGTCGAGTGGGTCACATCGACCACCAGCGCCACGTCGGGATGGACCCGGTATCCGGCCATCGAGGCCCCGTAGAGACCATTTTCTTCCTGGATCGTTGAGACGGCTACCAGGCGTGCCTTGAGTTTGCCTTTTTTAAGCGAGGCGAGGCGCAGTCCCTCGGCAGCGGCCCAGGATCCGATCCGGTTATCGCAGCCGCGCGCCGCAAAGCGTCCGCCGGCGAGTTCCTGGAATTCCGCGGAGTAGGTGACGGCGTCGCCCACGGACACCAACTTCTCGGCCTCCTTGCGGGATGAGACGCCGATATCGATATGCATCGTGTGGAGGTCGGGCACCTTCTTGCGGTCGTCGAGTTCCTGCAGGTGGATGGCCAGCAGTCCTGTGACCCCGGGAACGGGACCGTTTTCGCCGTGGATGGTGACGCGTTGGCCACGCACGAGCGTGTTGTCGATGCCGCCGATCCCCTTGATCGAGAGATACCCCTCGTCGGAAATGTGGGAGACCATGAATCCGAGCTCGTCCACGTGTCCGCTGATGAGCACACACGGATCCCCTCCGGGGTTCAGGGTGGCAAAGGCGTTGCCGTAGGAATCGATCTCCACCGAGTCGGCGAAGCGATAGACATAGTCGACCCAGACCTTCTGTCCGCGGGTCTCGAAGCCGGAGGGGGAGGGGGTGTTGAGGAGCGTCTTGAGGAACTCGTACGGTTTCATGGAGGAACAATGGCCCAAAAAACCCTTGCGGGGCACTCGTTTTTCCTATACCGAACATATGTACGGCATATGACTCTCACGCTCCGACAGACCGAAATCCTCTCTTTCATCCGCTCCCAGGCGGAGGATCGGGGAAGCATTCCCTCGGTCCGGGAGATCATGACACGATTCGGATTCCGTTCCCCGGCGACCGTGGCGAGCCATCTCGACCTGATGGAGAAAAAGGGGGTCATCCGACGCGAGTCGGGTCGCTCCCGAAACATTGTGCTGAACGATTTCAGGCCCAGACCGGAACTGCTGGAGATTCCCCTCTACGGCATGATCCCCGCCGGAATTCCCGAGGGACAGGAACAGGATTCCGAGAAAACGCTCCAACTCGATCCCTCGATGGTCCGCCTGCCCATGAATACAAAGACCTTCGCCCTGGAGGTGAGGGGAGATTCCATGATCGGCGCCGGCATCCTGAACCGCGACACCGTCATCCTCGAGATTGCCGAACCACGCCACCGCGACATCGTGGCCGCCCTCATCGACGGGGCCGTCACGCTCAAGCGCTACCTCGTCGAGGCAGGCCGCCCCTTCCTTCGAGCCGAGAACCCAGATTACCCCGATCTGATCCCCGCTCACGAACTCGTGATCCAGGGAGTCTTTCGCGCACTCATCCGCACAGCCACACCCTGAAACCCTTTTCCAACCCAAGACACACCATGAAAACCGCCACCAAACGCATCCATCTCCCCGAGGGAAACCTTTGGCAATGGGCCGATGAAAAACGCACCACCCGGATCAGGCAGGAGGCATTCCCTGAAAGCACGACCCGCCGGATGGCTCGCGGCATCCTCAAAAGGTTCTTCTCGCTCATGCGAGCCTAGAAAAAGCACCTTGACCCGATTCCTACCCTTTCGTAGTTTTCCCAATCGCTAGTCGATGCGGGCGTAACTCAGTTGGTAGAGTGCAACCTTGCCAAGGTTGATGTCGAGGGTTCGAATCCCTTCGCCCGCTCCACTCCTCTACAATTTAGAGCGAGTGTTTTTTTGGATGAGAACCCTCTATTTTTACGGTTCGAAACGAGGCCTTGGGAAGGCCGAGTAGTAGCCTCCGAAGGAGGACCCTTTAGGGCTAACCTTGCGGGAGCAAGTGAGTACAAACGAGGCCCTGCAGGCACATTTCACGGATCAATCTTCGTTAACGCGAGGTCAACAAAACCTAATCCCGTAACGATTGTTTTAAGTTTAGCTCGAAAGGCAGTGCTCAATTCCCATCCTGCCATCCACTCCAGAGAATGGGAGATCTCGACTGCTTCCGGTGAGATTTCCTCCAGATCCTTGAGATGTCGGATTCCATCGACCGGATCCATTGAGGCGAAGAGTTTCAGCGCGACCTGATCCCTGCGGTCGAGGAAGCGGACCGTGAGGCAGGGCCCGAACGTCCTCTGATGCGCGAGAGATCTCTCCAGCGTGCCTTCCGGGACACCACGTTCGAGTAGACGCGAGGCGCTTCCGTTGAACCAATCGTCCGCGAGTCCCAGTTCGAGGCCGGCATTGGCGATGGCCCGCTCCATCTCCACGGGAAAGACCTCGCACGGATCCAGATCCCGATCCCTCACGACCACGCCGAGCACATCCACATCCATGGTGGAACGGGAAAGCAGTCCCAGCACGCAGAGGGCCGAGGCACCGCAACACAGCACCTCCATGTCGGAAGCTCCGTCCAGGGCCATCCTGCGGCCCAACACCGTCAGCGCGTGCTCAATCTCCTCTTTCCGCTTCATGGTGGATCGGGATGAGTTTCATGGGGCTGAACGTTCCTCCTTCTCTGAGGGAATGCTTCTCCTGCTTGAGACGAAAAACCCGCCGTCCTCCTTCGGGAAAAGTGGCCGGATCGGGCAGACTCGACCAACTCATCGTCCGAAAGACACCCTGCGCCCCATCCCAGAGGGCGATCGGTGCGGATCGCCCGCGCCCCTCATACCACGCCCCGTCGATCAGGGCTGGTTCCGGGATGACCCCGTCACCCTGCCTTCCGTGCCAACGGATCAGGATATTCTGACGGGCGGCAAGTGCCTTGGCCGGACTGCTCACACTCCCGCCACGCCGACCGAAGCTCACGGCATTTTTCTTCATAAAAAACAGCTTATACCAAGACCCTTGGTAAACAACATCTGTTTTTAGCTACTCCGATCTTCTGCCCCCATCTCCCTTCGCCCGCTCCACTCCCACCGCGTGGGAGTTCAGAAAACAATAGATCTGCGTGGTCTACGATTCAGCCTATAGGCAGTTTTCGGAGACGCACCCGCTCTTCGTCACAGGACAGGACACATCCTGAGTGGAGATGAGCGCCGAATTTTTCCGCGATCTCGAGGATAAGCGTTGCGGTGGGCTTTGCTGTCATGCCTTCCATCCTGAATCTTATGACGCTAGGTCCTTTGTCACCAGAGCGGGCTAGGAGTGCATGGAAATCCGCATCCAGCGTAACGACTATCCTCCCATCCTTGAATGCATGGTTGAGAATCAACTCGTCGGTTGATTTGGACATGCCGACTTCCGAAACATGAACTGCATCTTCTCCCGCCGACTTTAGCAGATCTACTGCCCCGAGGGGCAGTCCCTGATCAAGCAGCCACCGCATGGCCGCCGTTCAAAAGAACCGTCTGATCCGGCAGGTAAAGTGATGCATAGCGAATCGCCTGCGCCACATCCTCATCCTGCAGTTCGGGATAATCCTTCCTCCGCTCGGAGGCATCGGGATACAGGGCCGCTATCTCAAGCACGCGACGCACCGTCAGGCGCATGCCGCGCAAGCAGGGTTGACCGTTCATCACGGCCGAATCCATGGTGATTCTTTCGAGCGCTTGCATATCTCATCCCTACTCCTCCATTCGGAAACCGTCAACCTACTCTGACCACCAATCGTCTCACAGCCTTCAGCCTAAAAGCCTGCCGCCTTGGCGGCTATGATTGTCTGGCGACTCTCCCGAGCCAGCCATCTTCGGATCTACTGATCCGAAGACTTCTCGGGCCTGTTCCTCGAATGACTAAGCCTCGTTCCCACGAGCCTTTTCACTGAGATTATGACACGCTAAGTCCATTGAGCCGTCTTGCAACTCCCACGGCCTTCTGCTATAAGAGTATCAACATCAGGAATGCCTTTGGGTGATACCAAAGGATGCCAACCGGGGACGGAGAAATCCTACGGTGGCTGGACGGCGAAAGCCGGCCGATGTGCGGAGGGAGAAATCCTCCGAACAAAAATCTCTCCAGGCTTTATGAAGCGCCTTTCCTGACGGAACGGCGCTTTTTTGTTGCTCGGGTTCCTGGTGTGACCACCCACACATCACGACCATGAGCGCAGCCATCATCGACAAGCCCGTCCTCTCCATCCGGACCATCGCCAGCAATCCGTTCCATCATTTATGGAATAATAATGGAACGTGGTGGGTCCACTACACCGAGCACCTTCCCGACCACACCAAGCGCCGGGTCCGCCGCAGCCTACACACCACGGATTCGGGAATCGCACGCGTCCTGAGGGACAGCCTCCTCTGTGAGGCTGCCCATTTTGAAGAGGAGGTTGCCCGTGAGCACTAACCAATCGCCCCCATCCTCAGGTTCAGCTCTGTTCTTGAAGACCCTTTTTGATCCAGGAGGGATCCCTTCGAGCATCGAGCACCCGGAACACCGTCGCCTCTTCATCACAGACGCGGTAGTAGATGCAGTAGGGGAATCTCTGCACCACCATCCTGTGGTAACCGAAGCGGATTGGATGAATCCCGGCGTAGAGCGTCAGGGAATCAATCTCCGTGAAAAGAGAATCGAAAAAGTAATCTCCAACACCATCAGATTTGGCGTCGTAGAACTCCCTTGCGGTGGCCAGATCCTCAAGGGCGGACCGCAGGATCCTAATCTTCATTCAAACCTAGCCCGAAGTTCCTTCTTGGCTACCTGCCAATCCAAGACCTCAACCGAGCCTGTAGCCAGGGCGACTTCGGTTTTAAGGAGTTCCTCACCATGCCAAGCGGGGCTTTCAAAAGACTCTCCATCCGCAGCAAGATCGGCCCAGAGGGCCTCAATGATCCTCAGCTTTTCAGGTGCTGGGAGCAGTCGGAGTTCGGCAACAGTCATGACCTATCCCTACTCCTCTGCACGTACCCCGTCAACTTTCTCGCCCCTCAGGAGCCACCCCCTATCGTTCTTCGCTCTTCGGTCTTCAGTCTAAATATACCACCCCTAGGACACTCAGTGTCCCGCCGCATCCTTTACTCTGAAACCATGAAAACGAAACTCCTCACACTGCTTTCACTCACAGCTCTCACCCTTTCCGCGGCCTTTGCCGACGGATACGTCATCGGACCGAACGGAATCACCACCTTCTACGGGAACTGCAGGCAGGGAAGCGCCGTCGGTCCCAATGGCGTCACTGTCTGGAACAATGGTCCCACCGGGGGAACAATCATCGGACCTGAGGGAACCACCGTATGGTCGGGAACACAAAATCAGATCATCGTGACCGGTTCCGCCGGTACTTCTCTTTGGAGCTCCCCTTCGGGGATAAAAATCATTCCCTGCGGGATATGTGAGTGAGCAATCAAAACCCCTTTTCGGGAGGAGAGAAAAGGAAAAGAGCAAGGCTGAAAAAACTATATTTCCATCATTGCACTACCTCCTTGGACACCCCCGAAAAGCAGCAGTAAAATAGAATCAAGAAGCCCCCGAAACACAACTCCTAGCC
>RFPR01000271.1 GCA_009928265.1 Pseudomonadota bacterium
TCACCCGGCGGCAAGCCCAAGCCCGCCCATTACCGCACCTGTTTCGCCAACACGCTGCTTGACATCGCCACCATCCTGGACCACCATGCACCTGCTCCCGCCCGCGCCATCCTGTGCGCCGGTGCAGATCCGGTCACCCACCTGTCCCGCACGTTCCAGAAGAAAGCACTGTCCCAGCAGGAAGCGTTCCGTGTGCAGGGCATGTCCATCCCCACCCTCACACGCTGCCACCTGTTCGCCACGTACCACCCGGCCGCAGTTCTCCGGGAACCCGGACTCATCCATCCCGTCGCCGACCACCTCGCCCTGCTCCGGAACTTCCTGACCGGCGACCTGGCCCGGCCAACGGCCCCGCTCATCCACGCCCCCTTCTTCCCGAGGACCACATGAACTTCAGCCCCTCCGACCTTGCCACCATGCGCCAAGCCCTGATCGACCTCCGCTCCCAGATCGAAGAGACCGGACCGTGCGATCACCCCGTGAACATCTGTGTCTGCGGTCTCCGCAACACCTACGAATCACTCGGCGCCCTCTTCTACCGCATCACCGACAAGCGCGTGGGCTTCACGCCTGAGCCGCAGCTCATCGACATCGAGGAGTTTGCCCGCAAGTTCCTCAACCCAAACGCTGTCTACGAAGCCAACGCCAACAACACCTCCTTCCGTAAGGGCACCATCAATGACTGACCTCAACCTTGTCATCGAAATGATCCGCAAGTTTAACGCTGAGATAGAACGCGTCACCGCCGAGCGCGACGAGGCAAGGCGGTTGTATTGCAGCCTTGAAGCCGAGGATAGTGAAGACATGGAAGTCATAGATTTGGAAACCAAAGAGCGTGAGATCGCAGACAGTCTTGGGTGGGATTGCTTCAAGGAGGACGGCAAGTGAGTAACAAATTCGTAGACGATTACAACATCCAGCATCTCATGCCTCTGGTTGGTGGGGTCGTAACACAAATCCTCATCGACGACGCACCCGAACTCGGCGAGACCTGCTACGGACTACGCATCAAGAAGGACGGCAAGAACTACAACTGCTTCATTATGTGCGATCCCGAAGGCAACGGACCCGGACACCTTGACATCTGCGAGGACCTCAAGTGAGCGACATCGTGAACCGTTTGCGAACGAACCGCGACTGCCTCGCGCCGTGCCTGATGGACGAGGCCGCCGATGAGATCGTGCGCCTTGAGCTTGTTGTGCTGGATCTGATTGCCGAGCGTGATCGGCAGACCGAGATCATCATCACGTTGCGGCAAGAGTTGAAGGAGGCGAAAGCGCGCAACACCCTATACCTCTCCCGAATCCAGGAGTCAGAGGCCCGTGAGTACTAGTCCCCGTGTCATCTCCCTTGACATTGAAACCTATGGAGCAGCTGCT
>RFPR01000272.1 GCA_009928265.1 Pseudomonadota bacterium
CCCAACGCCGTTTCACGGCGCATCGCCGATGCCGCCGCCGACGTCTGCACCGGAGAGATCCTTCAGACCCAAAAGCGGTTCGATTTGAATCTGCCGCTCTCCGAATATTACCGGATGGTCCAGATGAAGACGGGTTCCCTCTTCTCCGCTGCGACGGAACTGGGTGCCTACCTGAGCGGATCCTCACCGGCCGTGATCGGTGCTCTCCGCACCTACGGTGACAAGGTTGGCATCGCCTATCAGGTGCTCGACGACTGCATCGATCTCGTCGGTGACGAGGAGATGATCGGCAAAACACTCGGAACCGATCTGGCCTGCGGTAAGTTCACCCTGCCTGTCCTCCTATTGCTTCAGCGTTCCACCCCTGCACAGCGTGAGGAGCTGAGTTCGATGCTTTTGGCAGATGGAGGAATGGATGCCACTGTTCTTCTGGAACTAGTCCGTTCGCGCGGCGCCCTGACAGCCGCTGTCGCCGCCGGCACCTTGCTGGTCGATGAGGCGGAGGCCGCTCTTTCTGTTGTTCAGAATAACCGCCATGCCGAGGCCTTGCGCTCGATGACGGAGTATCTGCGGGGGGTTTTCGGTTCTTTGGATACTGGGAATTGATGGTTCACTGATCCCCCCTTGCGGAGTGTGGCAACCGGATTAGGTTGCCGGGTGATCTCCCCGCGTTTTCGTGAACTTCCCGAGGAGGAGATGCCCCGGGAGCGTCTGCTCCGGCACGGGGCGGGTATCCTGACCGACGCCGAGTTGCTGGCGATTTTCCTGCGCACCGGACGTGTAGGTGCGGATGTCATGACCGTGGCTAAATCACTGATTGCCGAATGGGGAACACTCAGAAGGCTTGCGGGATGCACTCCCCAAGAACTCTCCCGAATCTCCGGAATCGGGAAGGCCAAGGCGGCGGAGTTGAAGGCGGCCTTCGAGATGGGTCGCCGCATGGCGCGACCCGAGGAGGAAAAGATCCGGATCGACAGTGCCGGGGTGATCCATTCCCTGCTCGCGCCCGAGATGCAGGAGCTTCCCCATGAGTCTCTCCGGGTCCTGCTGCTCGACACGCGCCATGGGCTGCTGGATGTCAGGGAGGTTTCCAAGGGAAGTCTGAACGAAAGCATTGCTCATCCACGGGAAATTTTCCGACCTGCCATTGCCGCCGGGGCCTACGCGGTCGCCGTCGCTCATAATCATCCTTCGGGGGATCCCCAACCCAGTGAGGCGGACCGTCGCCTGACGAGGCGACTCGTTGAGGCCGGAACGCTCCTGCAAATTCCACTGGTTGATCACGTGATCATCGGGGCAAGGCGAGGGGAGTTGCCGCCCTATTTCAGCTTCAGGGAGGCGGGGCTTTTGTAGGTGATTAGGTGATTGAGAATGGGGCT
>RFPR01000273.1 GCA_009928265.1 Pseudomonadota bacterium
GGCGGAGTTGGCTACCAAGATCGAGAAGTTGGAAAAGGATGGAGTGATCCTTGGCTATCAAGCCGTCATCAACCGCGAGAAGTGGGATCCGGATGCCGTGACCGCCGTTATTGAGGTCCGAGTGACTCCCGAGCGCGAGGGAGGCTTTGACCGCATTGCCAACCGGATCGCCCGTTTCGAGGAAGTCGAGGGTGTCTATCTCATGAGCGGAGGGCACGATCTGCTCGTCGTGGTTGAGGGACGCAATCTGCGCGAAGTGGCCTCCTTCGTCGCTGACAAGCTCTCGACGATCGATGCCGTTCAGTCCTGTGCGACCCACTTCCGTCTGAAGACCTACAAGGAGAACGGCCGGGCCCATGTCGCCGAGGAGGCACCCGAGCGCCTCGCGGTGACTCCGTGATTCTACTCCCGATTTTCAAGCCATGAGCAGGTCGCGCATCGCGGACCATGTCCGCACCATCCCCCGTTCGGGAATCCGCGACTTCTTCGAGATCGTTCAGTCGATGAAGGAGGTCATCTCCCTCGGCATCGGCGAACCCGACTTTGTCACCCCGTGGCATATCCGGGAGTCGGCGATTTACTCACTGGAAAAGGGTCGCACCGGCTACACCTCCAACCTCGGTGCCCCTCGCCTCCGTCGCGCCATCGCCGCCTACGTGGAGAGTCACTTCTCGGTCGGCTACAATCCTCACGACGAGATCATCGTCACCGTCGGTGTCTCCGAGGCAATCGACCTGGCCCTCCGCGCCCTTCTCAATCCGGGCGACGAGGTCCTCTACCACGAACCATGCTACGTCTCCTACAGCCCCAGTATCCTGCTGGCCGGCGGTGTCCCTGTGGCCGCGGCCACACGCGCCGAGGATGAGTTCACCCTCCGGGCCGCCGATCTCGAGAAGTCGATTACGCCCAAAACACGCGTGCTCATGCTCAACTTTCCGACCAATCCCACGGGGGCGGTGATGCCGCAGGAAGAGCTCAAGAAGATCGCCGCTTTTGTGGTGAAACACGACCTCGTGGTTCTGAGTGACGAGATCTACAGCGAACTGACCTACGACGAGGTGCCACACCACTCCATCGCGGCATTGCCCGGCATGAAGGAGCGGACCGTCTTCCTGCATGGATTTTCCAAAGCCTTTGCGATGACCGGATGGCGCATCGGCTACGCCTGCGGCCCGGCCGACATCATCGAGGCGATGATGAAGATTCACCAATACTCCATCCTCTGCGCCCCTGTGATGGCCCAGGAGGCGGCGCTGGAAGCCCTCGAGCGCGGACAGCGCAGCATGGAACGGATGCGTGAGGAATACCGACTCCGCCGCAACCTCATCGTCACCTCACTGAACGAGGCCGGCATCCC
>RFPR01000274.1 GCA_009928265.1 Pseudomonadota bacterium
ACCGGCCGGGTGGTACGCTCTACCCCGCAAATGAACTACCTCATCCTCCTTGGCATTATGAGCCTCTTTATCTTTGGTCAAAAGACCCGCACCAACTGGGTGAGCGGTATCAAATCGACTCTCACCAAGATGATGACCCCCGGTGCGGATCGTCGCCTTTTCAGTGGGTTCACGGCTTCACCCATCGGTTGGATTCGCAACGCGGTCTCTTGGGTCCGGGCATTCAATTGGACGGGAGTTGCAGCCGGCATCAACGGACTTGGCGGTGTCGGCGGCGGCACCCTGATCACCCGCAAGCATGTCCTCTTCGCCCAACACGTCCCGTACCCGGAACGACCTTTCGACATCTTCTTCACAAACAAGGACAGCCGGACCTTCAGCTACAAGGTCACTGCCATCCAGCAGGTTGCAGGTACGGATATCGCCATCGGAACCCTCGACCGGGATGCTGACCCTAGCCTGAACGTCTACCGGGTGCTGCCCGACAATTGGTTGCAGTATATCGCCAACAAGACCGAGACCTTGACCACATTCGGGATCACTTTCAAAGAGACCAAGATGACCTTACCCATTCTATATGTGGACTCCGAGAAGAAGGTGTCCACGGCAGACTTGACCGAGGTCCGCATGAATAAAGCGACGGTCACCCCGCCATCCTTTGAGCCTGCGCGGGCGTGGACCGAGGCTCTGGTGGTCGGGGATTCTGGCAACCCGATCTTCGTGATGCTGGGCAGTGAACTGGTGCTGTTGGGCGCATGGTATGCCGGCACCGATGCTGGTGTCGTTGGCACCTTCCCGTGGCTGATTGACTACAAGGCACAGATCGAATCGATCACCGGGACCAAGCTACAGATCGCTGATTTGAGTGGTCTGGACCGGATTGCATGATCGACTTCCCCTCCAGCGTTGCAGCCCGGAAATGCCTCAAGGGTGAAGGTTGTGGAGACACCGTGTACTGGGTTCTGCGCCGAATGCTGCTCATCAACAGCGGTCTGCGGCTGGCGGGCGAGAAGGAGAAGCTCTGGAAGAAGAGTCTCTACGGTTCCTTGGCTGTCCAAGGGTTCGTCTTCGCGTGGACGGCCGCACACCTGGATGAGCCGGCCGCAAGCCTGCCGTCTGGCGAGGTTGCTGTGGCCGGCGACGCTGTGGGAATTCTGGGGACGTACCTGACAAGGTCTGCAATTGTCGGCACCGGCTTATGGCTTTCTGGAGATCGAAAACACCTACTGAGGAACACGCTGGTCAGCACCGCAATGATCCAGGCGACCGTGATGCTCTGGGCTCAAGGGAGAGAATCGTGAGAGCTGCTGCCAGAGGGGTCGCTGATGCGGTCTTGGACCGGATTGTGGT
>RFPR01000275.1 GCA_009928265.1 Pseudomonadota bacterium
TCTCCTGGGCGATGATCGCCTCCAGCGCTGGTGCTTCCTGTAGTTCGGTCATGACGGTTCTCCTGGGGCGTAGACACGGGTGATGGTGACCTCGTCGGGGTCGACAACGATCTCTGACTCGTTGCGTCCGCCGAGGTAGGCGGTGATAGCGGGCTTCGGAACGAACCCGACGCTGACTACGGGTGTGGCGTCTTCCAGCATCCCGAACCGTCGTGCGAACCACACAGCGGTGGCCTCGTCGGTGGTCCACGACCAGCCGTCGTCTCGGTCCAGGGTGTGCCCCTGATACACAGTCACTGTGTCCGGGAGAGATGCCAGCACTTCCCTGTCTTCGGGGGTCATGAAGTACTCGCGGTCAGGCTTTGGGTTCCGCAGCAAGATCTCCAGCACTTCAAAGTTCTCACGGATGTTCTCGGAGTCCATCCAGACGCTGGCCAGCAGTTCCCAGTATTCCTGCCCGTTGAGCAGGTGCATGATGTCGCAGAAGGCATCGACACGGTACGGCCTCTCGTGCAGCCATACGTAGGTATGGAAGTCACCGATGGCCTCGGCTTTCGCTAGCAACTCCAACTTCTGTGCGTACAACTTGTTGGCGTATCCGCTCAGGGCATCAGAGAAGGGCACCATGTACAACAACCGATGGCGCAGCATCACGAAGTGGTCCTCCGATACACATTCTTGGAGGTCCGGGTGCAGTTCTTCGGGCTGGCCCAGCATGTCGGCAAGTTCCTGGTTCATTCGCGATCACCACGGTCGCCGGGACTGGCGATGCGGATTCGGCCCTTCACCTGCACGCTGGTCATGGTGCCTTCCAGCCCAGGACCTGCGACGGTCACAGACAGATCGTTGCTGTCCATCAGCCCCCAGTCGTCCAGCATCCTGTACATCCTCACCCTCCTGCTCCGCATGTACCACTCCATGGCCTCGGCCACGTCTTCGGCGGTGGGGTCCTTGGGTCCGTCCTTGTCTGGCCACACCTCTTCAACGGTCATCGTCACGACGGATTCGACGTGGACAGTGAAAGTCGGCCCGTTCACTGGTCCTCCCGGGGGCGCACCGGCCGCTTGGAGCGGACCGGCGTGGCGTCAACCAGGGCGAACTGCTCGTGCACCTTCACCATCTCTTCGGGGGACAGAACCGGCTTGGGCACTGCCCGCCAGGGCGAGGGAACGTCCGTACGCTGGAACACGATGTACCCGAACGGGTTGTGGTGGGCGATGCCAGCATTGTGCGGCTCGTGCCGCAGGACGATCTTGGCTTTGCGGGCCGTGGCACGGGTGCGGATGATGCGCTCCATCATCAGCGGGTGGGTCTTGAAGTCCACGCCCTGTTCGATACGCCAGATGGAG
>RFPR01000276.1 GCA_009928265.1 Pseudomonadota bacterium
TGAACCGGGGCCACCCGTGCGGCTTCCGGGGAAACGTCGCCCATGACCCAGAACGCCCTAGTGGGCCTCCAAGGTGACGTGCTCGGGTGCTTTCTCGTTCTGCGGGAGATAATCCTTATCCAGACCCGGCACGCTATACTCGTAAGGCCCGTGATGGATGGTCGGTGTCACCGGGAAGTTCCCGTGCTGGATGGGATTCGAGAGAGTCCACTCCAAGGTCGTCGATTGCCACGGATTAGCCGGTGCTTTGGGACCCTTGAAGATGCTCCAGAACATGTTGATCAGGAAGGGAATCGTGGAGAGTCCAAGTCCCATTGCTCCGATTGTGCAGACGACATTGAGCGGCTGAACCTGACGCAGGCAGTCGTAGACGGTTGGGTCGGCGATACGGCGCATCATCCCGGAGAGCCCAAGATTGTGCATCGGGAAGAAGGTGAGGTTGAAGAACACAAGGGTCATCCAGAAATGGATCCAACCGAGCGTGTTGTTGAACATGCGACCCGACATCTTCGGGAACCAAAAATAGATCGCAGCGAAAATCGAGAGGATGCTTCCACCAAAAAGGACGTAGTGGAAGTGGGCTACAATGAAGTAAGTGTGGTGAACGAAGAGGTCGATCGGCGTGGCGGCCATGAAGATGCCGGATAGCCCTCCGATGACGAACATCGACACGAAGGCCACAGCAAAGGCCATGGGAACGGTATAGTGTATATTGCCGCGCCAGATCGTCCCCATCCAGTTGAAGGTCTTGATGGCGCTGGGCACTGCGATGACCATCGTGGAGACGCCGAATGCAGCACTTAGCGTCAGGTTCATGCCGCTGACGTACATATGGTGACCCCAAACGATGAAGCCAAGGCCGCCAATCAGTACCATCGCATAGACCATCGCCTTGTAACCGAAGACCGGCTTGCGGGAGAAAACCGCAAGAATCTCCGAAGCAAAGCCCATGGCAGGAAGGATCAGGATGTAGACTTCGGGATGTCCGAAGAACCAGAAGAGGTGCTGCCAGAGCAGGGGCTGACCTCCCCCCTCGGGCTTGTAGAAGGTGGTGCCGAAGTTCAGATCAAAAATGATGAGGGCTGCGGCCGCGGAGAGCACAGGGATCGCGAAAATCAGAAGAATCGCAGTCACAAAGATCGCCCAGACCGGCAGGGGCATCCGGAACATCGTCATTCCCGGGGCCCTCATCGTGATCACGGTGGCGATGTAGTTCACCGCACCCGTCAGTGAAGAGAGACCATTGATGAAAAGGGCGGTGCACCAGAGCGTCTGACCGAGAGGAGTGCCGTTGTATTTGGCGAA
>RFPR01000277.1 GCA_009928265.1 Pseudomonadota bacterium
TTCGCCGAAAACATACTGCGTGAGCCGACCGACTCTATCGCTATTACCGCATGGTCGGAGAACCATATACGGAGGGTCCTCACGAGGCGCAAGCTGCGAGAGATGTCACTCTCGGTGGCGGGGCATCTTTCCTCCCTCGGCATCCTCCCAGGAGATCGCGTATTCGCGTATCTACCCAACATTCCGGAGTCCGTAGTCTGTATGCTGGGGTGCGCGGCTATTGGAGCGACCTGGGCGAGCTGTGGTACCGATTATCAGGTCGATGGACTCCTCGCCCGATTAGAACGGGTGAAGCCAAGGATATGTATCGCCCCCACTGCCTACCTTTGGCGTGGCCAAGTGGTCGACGCTATCCCTACCATCCTCGATATCGCGCGGCATGTATCATCCATCGAGCACATCATTCTGGTCGATTATCTTGGAGAACATGCTGGGGGGACATGGAAAGCTGCCGGAATTCCTAAGAGCTGCTCCGAATTGCGAGATATTATCGCTCAAGAGGGCTTTTCGGAGTCTCTGCCGCTCTTTCCATTTTCTCATCCCCTCTACATCATGTTTTCCTCAGGTACCACGGGCAAGCCGAAAGGGATCGTGCACGGAAGTGGTGGAACCCTCCTCGAGCACAAGAAGGAGCATATTCTTCACGCTGATGTGCGGCCAGGAGATATCCTCTTCTATCAAACGTCGACCAGTTGGATGATGTGGAATTGGCTGGTCTCCGGTCTCGCCGCGGACGCCACAATCGGGCTCTATGATGGGGATCCACTACTCGAGAACGGCACTATTTTGTGGCGCATGGCTGATGAGGAGAGATTCACTCATTTCGGAACGAGCGCCGCATTTCTAGGCGCCATTGAAAAACAAGGTGCCCGTCCGGCGGATATCTATGCGTTGGAGGCGTTGCGCACTATCCTCTCTACCGGATCCACACTGTATCCCTCGCAGTTTGACTATATCATCGACGCTATCAAACCTCTCTGGATCCAAAGTATCTCAGGCGGTACCGACATAGTTGGGTGTTTCGGTCTTGGCACCCCTCTCAAACCGGTCCTCCGAGGAGAGGTCCAAGCTAAAAGTCTCGGGTACGATGTGTGCGTGTACAACTCGGCTGGGCAACGGATCCTCGGCGAGGAAGGGGAACTTATCTGCGCTAATCCGGCGCCATCGATGCCCGTATATTTCCTCGATGATCCACATGGAGAGGCGTACCGAGCGGCGTATTTCTCCGAGTTCCCGGGCGTGTGGCGGCACGGTGATTTCCTCGAAGAAACTCCCGACGGTGGTTTAATCT
>RFPR01000278.1 GCA_009928265.1 Pseudomonadota bacterium
ATTTACACAGACATTTTATTTCGACCCCAAATGTCAAATTCCCAATGGAAATGATGTGCTGACCTTGGATCAGATCAATTTTAATTATGTGGTGGAAGAAGGACCTCCTAAAAAATTAAAGAAAGAACCGGTAAGCGGAACGATGATTGTCAATAATAAAGTGATAGGTGTTACGAATTGCCCAAGACTAATCAATTTTCGGTATGATCCAAAAAAAGCAATCTTTACGTTAAATATCGATGTGACAGGATGCGTAAAGGTAAAAAAAGAAAATGAGATATATGTGAATATATGGATCAAGGATGCATCTGGACTATGTCAACCAAATTGTAACAACACTTGCAGTACTCCTTCTTGGCACATACAATTTTGTTGTTCTTGTAATCTTTAGTCTACTTAGACGATAAGCATTGTCTTGAGATTTCTTGTTTTTTTATTTAGTTTTTTACTTTTTTATCGTTATCATTATCATCATTGTGCGTGTGTGTATATGTGTGTATATGTGTGTATATGTGTGTATATGTGTGTATGTTTAGATCGCTGTTGAGATTTGTTTGTATGTGTGTGTATGTGTGTATATGTGTGTATATGTGTGTGTGTGTGTATGTGTTTGTCGTAATTTCATTGTTGACAAAGATGATGTTGCATTTATGAACAAAAATCATATTCCGACGACTTGAAGGATTTATTCTTATTGTGGCACTTCGAAACATTGTTCTAAATTTTGTCCAGACGATAAGCATTGATTTGAGATTTGTTTGTGTATGTTTGTGTATGTGTATGTGTGTATGTGTGTATGTGATGATGTTATATATTATCACTAGAAAATATATCTATTATCACTCTAAAAAATCCTAAAGGTTATTATGTATTCTAAAGCTTATTATGTATTCTAAAGCTTATTATGTATTCTAAAGCTTATTATGTATTCTAAAGCTTATTATGTATTATTTTTCGTTTTATTTAGAAACTGACATGGATATAAATATCCATCTTGACAAGTCAGATTGGTTTGAAAAATACCATGTAACGATTTGCATGATTTTTCATTGGTTGTTTTACAATTACAATCCGTCGTGTCGTTCGTTTCACCGTCCTCTGAAGAATTCAAATAAATACATCTACCTTTTCCATTTTGTTGTGCGTAATAAACTAAAATTGCGATTTGAATACCAATAATCACGAAAATAATTATGATTAATAAAATAGAAAAAAAAATAGAAAGCATACTATCTCCTTTTGTTTGTGTGCGTTGTTGTTGTCGTTCCATCATGAAATTTTATTTTTTTT
>RFPR01000279.1 GCA_009928265.1 Pseudomonadota bacterium
GGAAATCAAGGACCTACAGGATCTACAGGTTCTCAAGGTTCTATTGGATTACAAGGAATTATTGGTCCTACAGGTCCAAGTGGTGGTCCTATAGGTCCCACAGGACTTCAAGGAGACAAAGGAACTACAGGTCCAAGTGGTGGTCCTATAGGACCTACTGGAAATCAAGGATCTACAGGACCTACAGGTGCTCAAGGAATAGAAGGATCTATAGGAAATCAAGGATATACAGGACCTACAGGTCCAAGTGGTGGACCTATAGGACCTACAGGTGCTCAAGGACCTACAGGACCTACAGGACCTACAGGTGCTCAAGGATTAGCAGGAACAAATGGAAATCAAGGACCTACAGGTGCTAAAGGATCTACAGGATCTATTGGATTACAAGGACTTATTGGTCCTACAGGTGGTATTCAGCCACAAGGTACATATTATTCAGATTATTTATTTTGGAATCCTGATGTTACTCCTGCTGATTGGAATGTTGGTTCTACAACAGTTCATTTGGGGAAAGAAGCTGCTTATATATTACAAGGTGCAGAAATAGTAGCTCTAGGAAATCAAGCGGGAAATAATGATCAAGGAGATTATAGTATTGCAATTGGGTATTGGTCAGGTAAAACTTCACAAGGAGATTATGCAATTTCTATAGGAGATGAATCAGCACAAATTAATCAGGGTAGTAATAGTATTGCTATAGGAACAGAATGTGCAAATACATCTCAAGGTGTAAGTTCTATAGCAATTGGATATTGGGCAGGTAAAACTTCTCAAGGAGATAATTCAATTGCTATAGGGTCGCAATGTGCATTATTAAAACAAGGGGGTGGTGCTATTGCCATAGGAGATAGAGCTGCAAATGATACATTCGGTCCACTAGGTCAGGGTGCAAATGCAATTGCGATAGGGAGTATAGCAGGATTTCAAGAACAGGGTACAAGTGCAATTGCAATAGGGAATGAGGCAGGAAATCAAATACAAGAAGATTATGCTATTGCTATTGGCTTTAGTTCTGGTCATATTGGACAAAAAAATAGTTCTATTGCAATAGGTTATAGTTCAGGAGAATCATATATTAATAGTAATGCGATAGCAATTGGAAATCAAGCGGGACAGTCATGGTTAGGAAATGGAAGCATTGCGATAGGTTATAATTCAGGTAATGGAGATTCATACACAGACTATTTAGGAAGTAATTGCATCTCAATAGGAGTTTCTTCTGGTTTTACTAACCAAGATGATAATTCAATTGCAATAGGAACTAATGCTGGT
>RFPR01000280.1 GCA_009928265.1 Pseudomonadota bacterium
TGCCAGCCCCCTCTACGTTCTACTGATCTTTACCGCAACAAACTGGCTGGAAGGGATTTTTATCTCTCCGAAAATCGTCGGCAACTCGGTAGGCCTTCACCCCATGACGGTCATCCTGTCGGTGATGGCATGGACAATCGTTCTCGGTGGGCTTCTTGGGGCACTGCTCGCCGTCCCGCTCACGGCCACGCTTAAGGTTTTGCTCCGCCGCTACTTCTGGGATCGTCCCGCAGGCCCTGCGCCCATCAAATAGACACTCAAGATCGAGGAAACTACAGAAAAGAAACCCGTTGCTGTGGAGTTACCTCTCTAGCAAGGGCCTTCAAGAACTCACCCAAGCAGTGACAGTTTCTCCCAGAGTTCTTTCTGATCAGGCGTGACCGATTCGGGAATGGAGATCTCGGCGACGGCATAAAAGTCACCGCGAGTGCCGCCCTTTTCGGGAAGACCGCGGCCGGGAATCCGGAATTTTCTTCCGTTTTGGGTGCCGGCGGGAATCTTGAGTTTGGCACGACCATCAGGCGTCGGAATGGTGAGTTCCCCTCCGAGAACAGCCCTCCAAGCGGGAATCTCAGCCTCATAGTGAATGTCTGCCCCCTCAAAGCGGTAATCGGGATGCTGCTGGAGCTTTACCCGAAGATAGAGATCTCCGGCCTCGCCGCGTGCCCCGCCCGATCCTCCCTGGCCGGCCAGACGGATCCTCTGTCCTTCGCGCACTCCCTTGGGTATCTTGACAGTGTAGGTCTGGACATCGGGGGAGTTCCCCTTGCGGAAAGAAATCTGTCTGATAGCGCCGTTCAGCACTTCGTCAAGGGTAACCAAAATGTCAGCCTCGACATCTCTTCCCTTTTGCGGGGTTTCCTCAAAATCCACCCCTCCTCCGTAGCCACGTCCTCGACGCGTCCCGAAAAACTGCTCGAAGAAATCGCTGTAGCCAGTTCCTCCGAAATGAAAATCTCCGCCACCACCTCCTCCACCGAAAGGGGATCCTCCCCCGAATCCACCGGCCTGGGCGGATGCTCCACCGCCAAACCCATTGCCGGCATGCTGCCAGTTGGCACCATACTCGTCGTATTTCCGGCGCTTCTCCGGATCGCTTAGGACCTCATAGGCCTCGTTGATTTCCTTGAACTTCTCCTCGGCCGCCTTCTTGTCCTTGGCCAAGTCGGGATGATGCTTCCGGGCAAGTTTTCTGAAAGAGCTCTTGATTTCATCCGCCGAGGCGGATTTGGGCACCCCAAGAGTCTCGTAGTAATCGCG
>RFPR01000029.1 GCA_009928265.1 Pseudomonadota bacterium
GAGCGCCAGGTGACCATCGGTGAGGAGACATTCAAGCTCCCCGATCCTTTCCTTGTGCTTGCCACGCAGAACCCGCTCGAACAGGAGGGAACATACCCTCTCCCCGAGGCTCAACTCGACCGCTTCATGCTCAAGGTTGTGGTCGGCTACCCGACCCGGAGCGAGGAGCGCTCGATCCTCGACGCCATGGCGACCTCCTCGCCGAGGCTCGATGTCTCACCGCTGGTGACTACCCAGCAGATCCTCGACGCCCGTCAGGTTGTGAACGCGATTTACGTCGACGACAGGGTGAAGGATTACATCGTCGATCTCGTCTGGGCGACCCGCGAGCCTGCCAACTACAACCTCAAGCTCGAGGGCCTCATCCGCTACGGAGCTTCTCCTCGTGCCACGATCAATCTCACGCTTGCGGCCAAGGCTCATGCCTTCCTGAATGGGCGCGGTTATGTCACCCCGCATGACGTGAAGTCGATCGGGACCGAGGTGCTCCGCCACCGTGTGGCCGTCAGCTACGAGGCCGAGGCGCAGTCGATCGACTCGGAGGAAATCGTCCGCCGCGTCTTTGAGGGACTCCCTGTCCCGTGATGAGAGGGGTCGGGTCCTGAGCCCAGCCCCTGTTCCGTGAAGCCTTCCGACCGATGAACGATCCCAAAGAGATCCTTCGCAAGATCCGGCGCCTCGAGTTGCGCACGCGCCGGCTTGTGGAGTCGTCGTTTGCCGGTCAGTACCAGAGCGTCTTCAAGGGGCGCGGGATGAATTTCGAGGAGGTGCGTCCCTACAGCCCGGGCGATGAGATCCGCTCCATCGACTGGAACGTCACCGCCCGCACCGGCGAACCCTACATCAAGAAATTCACCGAGGAGCGGGAGATGACGGTGATGATCCTGCTCGATGTCAGCGCCTCGGGAAACTTCGGAAGTGTCGAGGAGAGCAAGCGCGAGATGGCCGCGGAGATCGCCGCGATCCTGGCTTTCAGCGCCATCCACAACAACGACAAGGTCGGTCTTCTGCTCTTCAGCGACCGCGTGGAACTTTTCATCCCCCCCAAGAAAGGTCGCCATCACATCCTGCGTCTGATCCGCGAGATGCTCTACTTTGAGCCGCAGGGGCGGGGCACTGATCTGGCTGGTGCCCTGGAGTACATGAACAAGGTGGTCACGCGCCGTTCATTGCTTTTCTTGGTTTCCGATTTCCTGACACCTGATTTCTCCAGACCTCTTACCGTCACCGCGAAGCGCCACGACACGGTGGCACTCCGCGTGGTTGATCCCGCCGAGGAGACGCTTCCCGATGTCGGGGTGGTTCTCCTTGAGGATCCCGAGACCGGTGAACAGATCGAGGTCGATACCTCGAGACGTTCGATTTCCCGTAGCTATGCCAAGCATGCGGAGGATCGCCTCCGCGATCTAGGCCGTCTCTTTGGGGCGCGGGGCATTGATCTTCTGGAATTGCATACGGACCGCGATTATCTCCCTGTCCTGCGCGGGTTCTTTGAGCGACGCGGAAGGAGGATGGCGGCATGACCAATGCTGCGACACAGCCTGGCCTGAGCTTCGCTCCCGGTGCGTCCGGGATGTCCCCTGCCGGTCAACCCGGCATGGGAGCCATGGGAGCGCCGACACCGGCTCCCATCCATGATATCGTGGGGCCG
Source organism: Pseudomonadota bacterium (assembly GCA_009928265.1). GTDB lineage: Bacteria > Verrucomicrobiota > Verrucomicrobiia > Chthoniobacterales > UBA6821 > UBA6821. The sequence continues at coordinate 1,652 of RFPR01000029.1, forward strand.
CTTCCATTTTTCTCGGGTCCGCTCTGGGTGATCGTTCTGGTTTTTCTTCTGGTTGCCGTGGCGGGCGGTGTCTTCTGGTGGTTCGCAGGACGCAAGAAGGAACGGAAACTTACCCCGCGTGAATCGGCATTGCGTGACCTGGAGCACCTTCGTGCGAATCTGACGGGAGGCACTGATCACGAATTCGGAGCCGGTGTATCCGATGTGCTTCGTCGATTCCTCGGCGAGGCGCTGGGTCTTGCTGCTCCGCGTCAGACCACGGAGGAGTTTCTTGAATCGCTGCACGGCTCCCTTCGCTTTCTTCCAGTTGAGCAGGAAGCACTGGCTACATTCCTCCACCAATCCGATTTTCTGAAATACGCCCGGGGTGAGGCTACACCCGAGCAGAGGGAAGCCCTAATTGTTGCAGCCGAGTCGTTTGTCCGTAGCGGCGAGGACAAAGCGGGTGGTGAAGAAACGAGTGCAAAGTCCGAGGAAGCGGCATCGAATAGCCCTGCGAAGGAGGTCGCATGAGCATCACACCCCTGATCGCTGTCGGGACGACCTTCTCCTTTGCCCATCCATGGCTCCTGCTTCTGTTATTGGTCCTGCCTGTCTTGGCCCTGCTGCGGGGGAAGATCGGCGGGACGCCGGGCATCCTTTTCTCCTCCACCAAGCTCGTGATGGCCGTGGGGAAGCGCCGCCGCTCGCGCGCCGGAGCCGTCTTGGCCTCGCTGCTCTATGGGGCGATGGCCTGCCTGATTGTCGCCTTGGCACGTCCTCAGCTCGGAAGGACCTTGGAGCGTATTCAGGCAAGCGGCGTCGACATCATGCTGGTGCTTGATGTCTCGGGATCGATGATGGCCGAGGACTACACGATCGGCTCCTCCCGGGTGAACCGCATCGACGCGGTAAAGCGGGTCACCCAGCAGTTCATCGAGGCTCGACCCAACGACCGCATCGGCATTATCGCCTTTGCGGGACGTCCTTACCTCGTCAGTCCGCTCACGCTCGATCACGAATGGCTCATTCGCAATCTTGACCGTGTCCAACTCGGCCTCGTCGAGGATGGCACGGCGATCGGTTCGGCGCTGGCTTCCGCCGTTTCGCGTCTCAAAGATCGCGATTCCAAGACCAAGCTCATCGTGCTGCTGACCGACGGGGCAAACAACGCCGGCAAGGTCCTTCCGTTAACCTCCGCGGAGGCGGCCAAGGCACTCGGAATGAAAATCTATACGGTTGGTGCGGGGAGCGACGGCCCGGTGCCTGTTCCCGTGGGCAAGGACATGTTTGGCAAAACGGTTTACCGGAAGATGGTTTTTGACTTCGACGAAAAGCTGCTCGATCAGATCGCGAAGATCGGTGACGGGAAATATTTCCGTGCGGCGGATACCGATACGATGGACAAGACCTTCCGCGAGATCGACCGGATGGAGAAGACCAAGATTGAGGTCGAGAAAAGCGCCGACTACCGCGATCTCTTCCCCCTGTTTCTCGCTCTCGGAGTGATTCTATTGGGGGCTGAAGCCGTCCTTTCCCAGACCCTTTGGCGGCGTCTTCCATGAGGTGCAGTCCCTGATTCTATTTCCATGAACCTCTTCCTGATGACATCCACGGCTGACAGCCTGACCTTCGGGTTACCTGGTTGGTTCTGGGCGTTGCTACTGCTCGGCCCGCTGGTCTGGTTCTATATCGATGCAGCCCGACGGCGCGAGGCGCTGCTCACCCGGATCGTCGCCCCGCGTCTCCAGAAACAGCTCACCGGCCAGGTCAGTCATTTGAAGCGCAACCTGCGCACGGGCCTCCTTTTGGCATCCGTCGTTCTCACTGTCGTGGCGCTGGCCAAGCCGCGATATGGTTACCGCGAGGAGACCATCACGACCAAGGGGCGCGACGTGATTCTGGCCATCGACGTTTCCCGCAGCATGCTGGCGACAGATACCGCTCCGACCCGTCTTGGTCGCGCCAAGCTCATCTCTCAGGATCTCCTCGATCTGCTCCGTGGAGATCGCGTCGGACTCATAGCCTTTGCCGGATCGGCTTTCCTTCAGGCCCCGCTCACGATGGACAAAGGTGCTGTCCTCACCTCGATCCGTGATCTGGATTCCAATACGATCCCCAAAGGAGGAACCGACATTGCCTCTGCGGTCAGAATGGCGATCGCCGCCTTCGGCAAGGGTGAGGGGGCTACGCGTGCCCTGGTGCTCATGACCGATGGAGAGGATCTCGAGGAGAGCGCTCTTGATGCCGCCAAACAGGCGGAAGCTGCCGGGATCCGGATATTCACGATCGGCTTTGGTTCCGCCGCCGGATCGCTGATCCCGATCAGGACGGATGAGGGTCGCAATGATTTTGTCCGCGACGAAAACGGCAATCCGGTGAATTCCAAGCTCGATGTGTCGCGCCTGACCGAGATCGCACAGACCACGGGCGGCTTCTACCTCCCCTATGGACAAGATGCGGCCAAGGTCATTTTCAATAAAGGGATCCTGCCGCTTGAGGAACAGGTGGGCGGAACCCTGACTGGTCGCAAACCGATCGAGCGCTACGCCTGGGCGGTGGCTGCTGCACTCCTGCTTCTCTCGCTCCGATCGGTGCTTGGAGAGGGACGTCGCATCCCCAAAGTATCCGCTGCTTCTGCTGCAATGATCCTTCTTATGCTGGCGGGTTCGCCACTGCATGCTTCAGGACTGGACGATTACCAGCAGGGAAATTATCAGGGAGCGCTCCAGGATTTTGAAAAGAGGCTCAAATCCGGGGAATCGATTCCCGAGGTAAAATTCGATGCCGGTGCCGCCGCCTACAAGGCCGGCGATTTTCAGAAGGCGGCGGGATACTTCTCGGAGGCAATGACCGCGACCAAGCCGAAGATCCGTGATGCCGCTACCTACAACCTGGCCAACGCCCTTGTCCGTGCCGGTGAGGCTGCCAAGGAGAAGGATGCCAAATTGTCTGATTGGAAAAATGCACTCCAACACTACGAGACCGTGATCAAGGGCGATCCCATGAACGCCCGGGCCAAGGAGAACCGCGACATCGTCAAAAAGCTGATTGAGGACCTCAAGAAGCAGCAACAGCAGAAGGACCAAAACAAGGATCAGAAAGACCAAAAAGATCAGAAGGATCAGAAAAACGACAAGGATAATAAGGATCAGAGCAAGAGCGACCAGTCACAGGGCGGTGGCAACGGGCAAAAGGATTCCAAGGAGAAGAAAGACTCCAAGGATCAAAACGATCAGAACAAGTCCCAGGATCAGAAAGACCAGCAGGGCGATAGCAAGGATCCGCAAAACAAAGACCAGCAGAACAAAGACCAGCAGAAGAATTCCGATCAGAAACCCCCGAATGACAAAAACGATCAGAAGGGAGGCTCACAGGATCAGAAGCAAAACCAGTCTCCACAGTCCCCCCAAGGTCAGGGTTCTCCCACGCCGACTCCGACACCAACCCCTAACCAGGGCAAAGGAGGGGAGGGCAAGGATCAGAATCAGAAAGGGCAGAATCAACAAGATCAGCAACCCCAGCAGTCCCAGCAGCCTCCTCAGCCTCAGAACGGCCAGCAGGGGAATCAGCAGCAGCAATCGGGTTCCCAGGGCGGGCAGCCAACCCCGACTCCCTCTCCTACTCCTGCAAAGCAGGGTTCCCTTGGTGGTGGTCAGAAGGGTGAGAAAAAAGAACAGCAAACCGCCGAGGCTGCTGAGGCAGAGGAGTCCAAGGATGGTGGGATGACCCCTTCGCAGGCTCGCGCCCTTCTCAACTCGGTCAAGGACGAGGAGGCTCATGTCACCGAGCAGCAAAAGAACCGCGCGGTGGAACAGCCGCTCCGCGACTGGTAGGATCATTCTTTCATGAATCTTTCCCCGCTCCATTGCTTCCGCCGCCGTCTTCTCACGGTCGCGGTGTTGTGTGCTGCGGGGATCTTCTCTCTCGACGCCGCCGATGTCTCGGTGACCGCGGAGATGTCGCGTCCCGAGATCAGCGCCGGGGAAATGGCCGAACTGCAGATCAAGGTGACCGGTGCCCAGCAGGCCGACGTTCCCCAGCAGATCGCCGTCGATGGGCTGCAGGTGCGTCTTACCGGGCAGTCCACTCAGGTGCAGATGGTGAACTTCAAGGTCTCCTCCTCCGTCGTTTACAGCTACATCGTGATGCCGCTGCGCACTGGAAAGTTCGCCATCCCGGGCGTGACGGTCACGGCGGATGGTCGTCAGTTTCGCACGGCCCCCCTTCAATTCTCCGTCGCCGACACGCGGGCCGCCCCGGCTCCGGCGGTCCAGCAACCAGCGCAGTCTGCTCCGCCGCCATTTCCGGGACTCCAGCCTCCCCCGCGCCGGGCCCGTCCGGCGCCCCAGCGCGTCGATGAATCCCGTTTGGCCTTCGGGGAAATCACCTGTCCAAAGAAGGCGATCTTCGCCGGGGAGGTGGTACCCGTTGAGATCCGTTATTATTTCGATGCCAATTATCAGGTGCAGGTCCGGGGTAAGGTTGACTTCGGTGGCGAGGGGATCGTCGCCGAACGCTTCCCGGATCCGAAGGAAAGCCGCGAGGAGCGCGATGGAACGGTCTACAATGTCCTGACCTTCCGGACACTGCTCTCGGCTGTGAAGCCGGGCACGATCGATGTTCCGCCCGCCAAGCTCGATTGTCAGGTTCAGGTGCCCGGGGGGTCTCCTCCGGGATTTGACGACCCGATCTTCCGCCAGTTGATGGGCGGCCAGTCTCCCTTCATGCAGGCCCGCGATCTTCAGGTGAAGACGGCTCCGCTTCACCTCGACATCCTGCCCTTGCCCAAGGAGGGTCGCCCTGCCTCCTTCTCGGGTGCCGTCGGCCAGTTCGACATCGACGCCCTGGTTTCCAATCCCAAGCCCGCGCCCGGCGATCCGGCGACGCTCTCGGTCAAGATCGGAGGCAAGGGCAACTTCAAGGGAATGGGGGCTCCTGTCCTTACCGAGGACGAGGGATGGAGAAGCTACCCGCCGACCGACAAGTTCGACAGTTCCGACGATCTCTCCTACAGCGGGGTGAAGTCGTTTGATTTCACACTCATCGCCCAGGAACCAAAGAAGTCCTCCCCCGGCGCCGAGTTCTCCTACTTTGACCCGACGACCGCGAAGTATGTCACACTCAACACCAAGCCGCTCCCACTGCAGGCCTCCCCGGGATCAGCCTCCAATCCCGCCGTGCCTCCCGATGCCTCTGCGGGATCGGGTGAGAAGACCCCTTCCAAGAACTCCGGTCCCGACCATCAGGAGGTGAAGCAGGGGGATCCCGTTCCGGGCATGACGCTCCGATCGTGGAAGACTCCCTTGGTCCGAAGCGAATTCGTCATTGCTACCCTTGCGATGCTGACGGCCGCACTCGCCTTGCTGGGAATCCTCTGGTACCGGCATGTCCAGGCGCATGGTGGAAGTGCTCGGGCCCAGCGCCGCAGGATGATCGCCGAGCTCCTTGCCTCCGTGCGATCCGAAAGCCTCGATGCCGCCGCAACCTTCGAGGCCGCACTCGGATATCTGGAATTGGCCATCCCCGCCTCGGAGGAGCGCAAGGCGCTGATCGATTCGCTCACTGCTCGCCGGGATCAGCTTAAATACGGTGTTGGAGGGACCCACCCCCTCGCTTCCACCGAACGTGCGGAGATCCTCTACGCCCTGACAGAACTAACTTCCCGTTCATGAGACGATTCCTTTCTCTCCTCGGTTTGGTGTGTATGGCTCTGGCGTCCCTGCATGCCGACACCGCGTCGCAGGCTCAGGCTGCCACAGAATCCCTTCGTTCGGGTCATCCCATCGACGCTGCATCGCGCTACAGGACTCTGCTCACTGATCCTTCCTTCCGAACGGCTTGCTCCCCCGAGCTCTGGTACAACCTCGGATTGGCCGAGGAGAAGAGCGCCAATACCGCTGTGGCTTCGCTTTGTTATCGCCGCGCACTCCTGCTCGATCCGACCTTCACGCCTGCGCGTCGACAGTTGGAAATGGTTCTCGGCACACTCGGCCTGCCTACTCCTTCTGGATGGCACGAGTCGGTGAGGCAGGTACTCCATCCCGAGCTTCTCATCGTGGCCGGATCGATCATCGGTTGGGTCGGTGTTTTTGGAGTCATCCTTTTCATTTTCCTGGCTCCTCGGCGGAAGATCGCGATTGCCGCCCTCATCGTGCTGGTGGTTCTGGGACATGGTGCGGCAGTGCTCGGCACCCTCGTTGATCCTCGGCGTGTGGCCGCGGACAAAGCCGTGGTGACAGCCAAGAAAGCCCCCGTTCTCCATGCCACGCCCGCTGATAGCGGAGCTCCGGGAGGAACTCTCTCGCCGGGCTTGCTTGTGAGCGTGCTATCCCGGAACGGCGCATGGTGGTATGTCTCGGGTGGCCCCGGCCTTACTGGATGGATTCCCTCCGACACCGTTACCCCACTGCCTCCCGCCGGCTCCTCCTCTACTGGGGGATCCTAACGCTTCTAGTTTCGTCGTTTGGTGCTGCGGAGAGTCCTTACGCAGCTTGGGAAAAGTCGCTGACGCCTCGCCCTGAGAATCCTTTTCCATCTCTCACGCCTTTTCGGGCAACTTACCGTTTTGGATGGGAGGGGATTCCTGCGGGAGGGGCTGTTGTTGAGGTATCAAACGGCTCCTCGAAAGGAAGCTTGCGGATCAGTGCTGAGGGAGGGCCCAACTCGGTGGTCCGTAAACTCTGGAACTACCATGCCAGCTACCTCGGTGAGGCTGGGGCAAATGGGCAGGTCCCCTCATGGTTCCGGATGGACGAGGAGGTGGGGAAGGGTGATCTGATCAGCGAGGCCTCCTTTACCGAGGGCGTGGCCGTTTCATGCCATCGGTTTGTCTGGGAGCAAAAGCCATGGAAGGTGACCCGTCTTCCCGGAGTCCGTGATCTTTTCGCGGCGATGCTAGCCATCCGGAGCCAACCCCTCCACGATGGTGACCGTCTTCTGCTGACCATTTTCCCTGATCAGAATCCCTACCTCGTCGATCTGAGGGTGGAGGGTCGGGAAATTCTACGGATCGGGGAGAGGAAGATAACGTCCGTCCGTTTCAGAATCGGAATCCAAACAGTGGCAACCACAGGTCCGGAGATCGGGCGCTTAGCTCCTCACAAAAAGTTCCGCTCTGGCCGCGTTTGGATGAGCGACGACGCACGCCGCCTGCCGCTGCGGGCCGAGGTTGATGTCTTCATCGGCTCGGTCTTCGCGGAGTTGGCCAAGGTCAGCCCACCTCTTTGATCTCAGGATCTTAGAGCCGAGAGATGAGTAGTTCGCGTTGGAAGATGAGTTCCTTGGGCAAATGGCTGTAGAGTTTCATGAAGAGCTCGTCCTGGAGTACCAGTTCGCGGTGCCATTCGGTCGGGTCGATCTTCTGAAGTTCCTCAAAGGCCTCCGGGGTGATCTTTGATTCGAGTCCGGTCATGTCGAGGTCCTTGTACTCGGGAACCCAGCCGATGGAGGTCTCCAAGGCATGGGCGCCGCGCTGGCACCGCTGCACGATCCACTTGAGGACGCGCATGTTGTCACCAAATCCGGGCCACAGGAACTTGCCCTCTGCGCTCTTGCGGAACCAGTTCACGTGGAAGATGCGCGGGACATATTTCACATACTTCTTCATCTCAAGCCAGTGGGCGAAGTAGTCGCCCATGTCGTAGCCGCAGAACGGAAGCATTGCCATGGGGTCGCGGCGGACCTGTCCGATCGTACCGGCCGCGGCAGCGGTCATCTCGGAACCAACCGTGGCACCGAGGTAGACGCCGTGGACCCAGTTGAAGGCCTGGAAGATGAGCGGCATCGTCGTGGCACGGCGTCCTCCGAAGACCATCGCGCTGATCGGGACTCCGGCGGGATTCTCCCAGTCGGGATCGATAATGGGACAGTTGCGGGCCGGCGCGGTGAAGCGGCTGTTCGGATGGCTGGAGAGGACAGGCTTGCCCTCGGCATCGGTCTGACCCGGCTTCCAATCGTTCCCCTTCCAGTCGATGAGATGAGCTGGAGGTTCCTTGGTCATACCCTCCCACCAGACATCACCGTCATCGGTGAGGCCGACGTTGGTGAAGATAGTGTCCTTCTTGATGGAATCCATCGCCATCGGGTTACTGTCGTAGGAGGTTCCGGGAGCCACGCCGAAGAATCCGGCCTCGGGGTTAATCGCGCGCAGGTGGCCGTCGGGCCCCGGCTTGATCCAGGCGATGTCGTCGCCGACGCAGGAGACCTCCCAGCCCTCGTTGCGGAGCTTTTCGGGGGGGATGATCATCGCAAAGTTGGTCTTGCCGCAGGCGCTCGGGAAGGCAGCAGTGACATAGGTTTTCTCCCCCTTGGGATCCTTCACTCCGAGGATGAGCATATGCTCGGCCATCCATCCCTCGTCGCGACCCATCACCGAGGCGATACGCAGGGCGAAGCACTTCTTGCCGAGCAGGGCATTACCGCCGTATCCCGAGCCATAGCTCATGATAAGCCGCTCCTCCGGAAAGTGGGTGATATACGTGTTCTCTGGATCGCACGGCCATGACACATCCTTGACGCCAGTGGACAGAGGCATGCCGACGGAGTGGAGGCACTTCACGAACTGACCCGTCCTCTTGATCTCGGGGTAAACGGCCGAGCCCATGCGGGTCATGATGCGCATGTTGGCCACGACGTAGGGGCTGTCGGAGAGTTCGATGCCGTACTGGGCGATGGGGGAGCCGATCGGCCCCATGCAGAAGGGGACGACATAGAGGGTGCGGCCCTTCATGCAGCCCTGGAAGAGGCCGTTGAGCTTGGCTTTCATGATGGAGGGTTCGCGCCAGTTGTTGGTCGGGCCGGCGTCCTTCTTGGACTTGCAGCAGATGAAAGTGCGCTCCTCGACGCGGGCCACATCCTTCGGATTGCTGCGGACGAGGATGGAGTTGGGGCGCTTGTCGGCCTTGAGGCGGATGGCGGCGCCGGAGGAGACCATGAGTTCGCGCATAGCCTGGTCTTCGGCCTCGGATTCGTCGCACCAGTGAATGGCGTCGGGAGTCGTTAGATCTGCGAACTGCTGCACCCAGGAAAGAACTTCGGGAAGGTCGGGCTGACTGCCCGTGACCGGTGTATTTGTCGTGTTCATGGATCCTTTCTGATCCTTTTTGCGCCTCCCTTCAAGAGGCATCGGGTAAGCGTTCTCATTAGGTTTTAGGAGCTTTCAGGCCACGATGCGTCGGTGCTATGATCTATGGAATGCATCCTGTCGCCGATCCCAGCCTGGACTCGCTTGCCCGACTCCTGCAGCTCTCCATCTCACCAGTGGTCCTGATTTCCGCGGTGGGACTCCTTCTTCTCTCGGTCACCAACAGGCTTGGTAGGGCGATCGACCGGTCCCGGGCTTTGGTCAAGGATTTGGAACGGGATCATTCCACCCCGCCGCATGAAGAGTCCCGTGATCTTGACCAACTAGGGATCATCGTCAGGAGGGCGGGCTTCCTGAGGGTTTCCGTCGGCCTTCTGGTCGGATCGGTTTTCTGCTCCTGCCTGATGATCCTCTCCCTTTTTCTTCGGGGATTCACCGGTTCCTTCATGGAAACCGCGGTGGAAACACTGTTGCTCGTCAATCTTCTCTGTCTGCTGGGCGGGGTTGGTTTTCTGTTTGCCGACATCGTACTCTCTCTGAAAGCACTCCATTTGGAGGTGGCCCGCCATCTTGGGGAAGGGTAAAGCGCCTGCTCCCAAAAAGAGGAGAAAGGAAAGACCGATTACGGATGACAAAGTCCGTCGGTGGGTTAGAGTGTAGTAACTATGGCATCCAATCCTGTCCTTGAGCGCGCAGACTTCGATATCGTACCCGGTTCCTCCGGGGTCATGACCCTCCGCGGCACGGTCAACAAGTCCGCCATCCTCCTGATCCTGACCATCGTCGCCGCCGCCTACACCTGGACTGCCACCCGTGGAGGCTACGCCACCGCTGGCATGGGCTACACGATGGTCGGTGCGATCCTCGGCTTCATCCTGGCGCTTGTCACCACGTTCAAGCAGTCATGGGCACCCGTCACTGCTCCTGCCTACGCCCTTTGCGAGGGGCTCTTCGTCGGCGGCATCTCCGCCATGTATGAGGCCAAGACCGGCGGCATCACCATCCAAGCTGTCATGCTCACCTTTGGCACCTTTGCCGGCATGCTCTTCCTCTTTCAGGGGAACATCCTCCGCGCCACACCGATGTTCATGAAGGTCGTCATCGGAGCCACCCTCGGGATCTTTGTGACCTACCTGCTCGGCATGGTCCTCTCCCTGTTCCATATCAACGGTCTCAATAACGCCATCTTCGGTGCAGGCCAGTTCGGGATCATCTTCAGTGTCGCGGTTGTCATCATCGCCGCCCTGAACCTCATCATCGATTTTGAGTTCATCAAGCAGGCCTCCGATTCCGGTTCTGCCCCCAAGTACATGGAGTGGTATGGAGCCTTTGGACTGCTTGTGACGGTGGTTTGGCTCTATATCTCGATCTTACGCTTGTTGGCCAATCTCAACGGCAACAACCGGTAAGGTTCGGAATTCGGGCGCCGCGGTTATTGTTGCTCGCTGGCCGTAGGTTTTGTTGCGGCTGACGCTTGGCCGCCTGACACCTTCAGTCGTTTGTCTAAATTTTCCCCATTGCGTCTCGACAGAGAGGTGAGGGGAGGTAGCATAAGCGCTTTCCGATTTTCGCCGACCGCATGGACACCGCCCTGATCCTTCACTTCCTGAGCACCCCGTGGGTGTTCCTCCTTTGGACGACGTTCCTGAAGTCCTTCATTTTCCTTAACCTCACCATCATCGTCGTTTCGGTGACGGTTTTTGCCGAGCGTAAGGTCAGCGCCTTCATTCAGGATCGTACCGGTCCCAATCGCGTCGGTCTGCCCCTGACGCTCCTGGGTGCCAAGAAGGATCCTTTCCTCTGGGGTCTCGGCCAGATGGTCGCCGACCCGATCAAGCTCCTGACCAAGGAAAACTTCGTGCCTGGTGGCGTGGACAAGCTCTACTTCTGGCTCGCACCCAAACTCGTCATGATCCCGCCGATCCTCGTGCTGGCGGTTCTTCCCTTTGGCAGCAGCCTCTTCGGCGTCGAGATGACGATCGCCAACCTGAATATCGGCGTCCTCTACATCTTCGCGATCGCCTCGCTGAGCGTGTACGGCATCACGCTCGCCGGGTGGGCCTCGAACTCCAAGTTCCCCTTCCTCGGCGGTATCCGCTCCTCCTCCCAGATGATCTCCTACGAGCTGTCGCTCGGACTTTCGATCATCCCGGTCTTCATGATCTGCGGGTCGCTGAATCTCAACGAGATCATCGACTGGCAGGTGAAGAACGGCTGGCTCGTCTCCCCCTGGTGGCCCAAGGGTTTCTCGATCCATGATCTCCTTCACCCCGCCGCCATTCTCCATAGTTTCGTGGCTGGGGTCAGCCTTCAGCGCATCCTTCTCTGGATCCCGCTGATGATCTCGTTCGTGATTTTCCTGGTTTCGATCTTTGCCGAGACGAACCGCCTCCCCTTCGATCTTCCCGAGGCCGAGCAGGAACTCGTCGGCGGCTACCACACCGAGTATGCCTCGATGAATTTCGCCCTCTTCTTCCTCGGAGAGTACGCGGCGATGTTTGCCGGGTCTGGAGCGATCGTCTCCCTCTTCCTAGGCGGCTGGAGCTGCCCCCTCATTCCTGACGGTTCACAGGGATGGTTCTGGGGTCTTGTGAATATCGGCGTCTTCTTCGTGAAGGTTTCCCTGATGCTGCTCTTCATGATCTGGGTGCGATGGACGCTGCCGCGTTTCCGCTATGACCAGCTCATGAAGCTGGGTTGGCTCGGCTTCTTCCCGGTCGCCCTCTTCAACATCTTCCTGACTGCCCTCATCCTCGCCTTCGTGCGCAACTGATCAAACCCATGGCCATCGTCGTCGAACGCCCCAAGCTCACCCTCGCGGAGAAATTCTACCTTCCCTCGATCATCGCGGGGCTTGCCATCACCTGGAAGCACCTGAAGCGAGCGATCTTCAACAAGGGGATCGTCACCATGCAGTATCCCGAGGAGAAGTGGGATGCCAACCTGCCCGAGTGGTATCGCGGCGCTCCGACCCTCGTCACCGACGAGCATGGCCGCGAAAAGTGCGTCTCCTGCCAGCTTTGCGAGTTCATCTGCCCGCCCCGCGCCATTACCATCAAGCCGGGTGAAATCCCCGAAAACGACAAGTGGCGCAAGGTGGAGAAGCGCCCCCAAGAGTTCGACATCGACATGGCCCGCTGCATCTACTGCGGACTCTGTGAGGAGGTCTGCCCGGAGGAGGCGATCTTCCTTCGCAAGGACTATTCCATCACCGGCCTCAATCGCGCCGAGATGGTCCACGACAAGGAGACCCTCTACAAACTTGGCGGCGTCAAGTCGGGGCTCACCTTCAAGTGGAACGAATTAAAGTGATGCCCAAGCTCCCAGCTTCCATCTCCTAGCTCTCGAATTTCATGCTCCTCACCGCCTTCTGGTTCTTCGCCTCGCTGATGATCCTTTTCGGATTGAGCGTCGTGCTGCTCCGCAATCCTGTCTCCTGCGCGATGTCGCTGGTCCTTTGCTTCATCAGCCTCGCGGCCCTGTTCGTGACGCTCGATGCGACCTTTATCGGCATCATCCAGGTACTCGTCTACGCGGGAGCGGTCATGGTGCTCTTTCTCTTCATCATTATGCTCCTCGATCTCAAGGCCGAGAAGAGCCGCCGACTCAATGTCGGAGCAACCCTCGGCGGCACCCTCGTGGTGTGTGGATTCCTCGCGTTGCTGGTGCGTGTGATCCACTCGCTGCCCGCCCTTTCCAAGCCCCTTCCTGAGCTTCCCGCCTCGCAGGCCTCCGACGTGAAGATGATCGGCTTTACGCTGTTCCACTCATTCGGCCTTCCCTTTGAGGTGGTCGGCGTCCTCCTGCTCTCGGCCACCGTGGGGGTTGTCGTCCTGAGTCGCAAAACTCTCCGCTGATCTCACCATGACGCCGACCCTTGCCAACTACCTGATCGCCAGCGGCCTCCTTTTCTCGGTTGGTCTAGCCGGCGTTCTGCTCCGCCGCAGCATCATCATCATCTTCATGAGCCTTGAGATGATGCTCAGCGCCGCGAACCTCTCTCTCGTGGCCTTCTCCCGCTACGGACTGGTATCCGGACACCAGAACTTCAACGCTCAGGTCCTAGTTTTCTTTATCATTACCGTGGCTGCTGCCGAAGTAGCCGTTGGTCTTGCGATCATCGTCTCGCTCTTCCGGGCCCGCCAGACGACCCACGTCGAGGATCTCGACACCCTGAAATTCTAAGAAGTCACAGCCGATGCATCTCTCCACTGTCGCCTGGATCACGCTGCTTGCGCCGCTCGTCGCGGCGGCCCTGATCCTTCTGGTCACCCGCACCAACCGCGCCGCCGCCTCAGGCCTAGCCATTCTTTCCGCACTGATCGCCCTCGTCGGCGGGTGGACACTTTTCCTCAACCACGCCGAGGGGATCTTCCAAGGCTTCAACTGGATTGATTTCGGAAAGGACTTTTCCATCCCCTTTGCTCTGGCGCTTGATCCACTGAGCCGCACGATGCTGGTGGTGGTGACGACCATCTCGCCACTCGTTTTCATTTATTCTCTCGGATACATGAAGGAGGAGGAGGGTTTCTGGCGCTTCTTCGCGGGCCTCGCAATCTTCCTCTTCTCGATGCTCGGCATCGTGCTGGCCAACAACCTGGTGATGATGTTCATCTTCTGGGAACTCGTCGGTGTCAGTTCCTACATCCTCATCGGTCACTATTATGGAAAGCCCTCTGCCGCCGATGCTGCGAAGCAGGCCTTCCTAGTCAACAGGATCGGCGATTTTGGCTTCATGCTCGGCATCTTGCTCTTTTGGGTGGCCACAGGGACCTTTGATTTCTCCGGCGTGAACGATTCGGCCGAACTCTTCAAGGCCCACCCTACACTCCTTGCCGTCTCCTGCGTCCTGATCTTCTGCGGAACGGTCGGAAAATCCGCCCAGTTACCACTCCATGTCTGGCTTCCCAATTCGATGGAAGGTCCGACCCCGGTCTCCTCGCTTCTCCACGCCGCCACCATGGTTGCGGCCGGTGTCTATTTGCTGGCCCGCATCTTCCCCATCCTTTCAGCCTCTCCTGACGCCTGCGAGATCGTCGCCTGGACCGGTGCGATCACCGCGCTCGGGGCCGGTATCCTTGCGACCCAGCAGGATGACATCAAGGGGATCCTCGCCTACTCCACGATCTCCCAACTCGGCTACATGGTGACCGGCGCTGGCCTCGCGATCTCGGCAGCTCTGCCGATGTTCCATCTTTTCACGCACGCTTTCTTCAAGTGCCTCCTCTTCCTTACGGCGGGTTCGGTTATTCTTGGGATGCACCACGAGCAGAACATCTGGGAGATGGGCGGCCTCCGGAAGAAGATGCCCGTCACCTTCCTAACGTATCTCTGTGGCATGCTGGCGCTCTCGGGTTGCTTCTTCTTCAGCGGACACTACTCCAAGGATCTGATCATGGCCTGTGCCTGGGAGCATCACCGCGGCATCTTCTGGGTCGTCGTGATCGCCGCTGCGCTCACCCCCTTCTACATGACCCGTCAGGCGCTGGTGGTCTTCTTTGGCAAGCCTCGCTCGGAGCATGCAGAGCATGCCCATGAGTCGCCCCTCGTCATGATCGTCCCGCTCATCCTGCTGGCGATACCCGCCGTCTGTGCCGGATATGGCCCTGTGGAACACTATTTCTTCCATTCCGTCGGCAGCCTTACAGAGCCCGAGGTGCCGCATTTTGTTGAACTTGTATTCAGTGCGGCCTTCGTGATCGGAATCCTCGCGGCCTTCGTCATCTATCGAGGAGCACCCGCCAAGGATCCGATCCGCATCCCGGCTTTCCACAACCGCTTCTACATCGACGATTTCTACTTCTGGATCGTCCGTGTGATCCAGGGAGGCTTCGCGAAGCTCTGCTCCTTCATCGACCGCTGGTTCATCGATGGCATCCTTGTCCGAGGCAGCGCGACGGTCGTCTGGACAATCGGATTTGCCCTCCGTTTCCTTCAGGTCGGCAATATTCAGGCCTATGCCCTCTTCTTCGCCGCCGGCGTGGTGGGGCTGCTCTACCTGCTCCTGACCATCCACTAAGAACCCAGAGACGACGCCTTTCCCGACATGAGCCTTCTGCTGATTCTCACGATCGTCCTGCCACTTGCGGCTTCCCTCCTCATCATGGCGGGTGCCGACCCGCGCCGCACCTCCTTGGGTGCTGCAGTCGTCAATCTAGCCCTCTCGCTGGTCCTCTTCTTCGGCTATGACCGCACGGCTGGAGGATGGCAATTCCTCTCGGAATGGAAGATCCTGCCCAAGCTAGGGATCAACATGACCCTCGGGGCCGACGGCCTGACTCTTGTCATGATCCTGTTGGCTACGCTTGTCACGGTCTCCGCACTCTGGGTTGCACCGAAGGTCGAAAAATACAACGGCCTCTACCATGTATCCCTGCTCTTCATCTCGGCCGGCGTGATCGGTGCCTTTGCCTCGCTCGACGTCCTCTTCCTCTACTCCTTCCACGAACTGGCCCTGATCCCGACCTTCCTGATGATCGGCATCTGGGGAACGGGCGACCGTCAGGCCGCCGCCTGGAAGGCGACGATCTACCTCGGACTCGGCAGCTTCGTTCTATTGATCGGCCTGATCGCTCTCTACATCAGCATCCCCTCGGGTCACCGTACCCTTGATCTCCGAGAACTAGACCAGCTCGCAACCTCCGGTGTCCTGCATCCCTCGGCCCTGATTTATCTTCTCCTGCTAGTCGGCTTCGGATCGCTGGTTTCACTTTTCCCCTTCCACTCCTGGGCCCCCGGAGCCTATGCCTGTGCGCCAGCTCCCGCCGCGATGCTCCACGCAGGTGTGCTGAAGAAGTTCGGTCTCTACGGGCTGATCCGCATCGCCTTGCCGCTCTTCCCCGAGGCGATGCACGAGTTCAACGGGCTTCTCCTCCTGCTGGTCGTCGGCAATATCCTCTATATCGGATATGTCACCGTTTCGCAGAAGCGACTCGATTGGACAATCGGCTACTCAAGCGTGATGCACATGGGTTACATCTTCTTGGGACTCGCCTCGCTGAACATGATCGGCGTGAGTGGTGCGGCCCTCCTGATGTTCGCCCACGGTCTCTCGGTGGCTGCCGCCTTTGCCCTTTGCGGTGAGATCCGCCGCAGGACGGGTACTCTCGAGTATTCCGAACTCGGAGGTATCGCCCGTACAGCGCCGGTTCTCGCTCTTCTCTTCGGTTTCGCCACCATGGCTTCGCTGGGTCTTCCCGGCTTCGCCAATTTTGCTGGCGAGGTCCTCGTGTTCTTCGGTGCCACCGCCGCCGGTCCCGTCATGGTGATCCCCGTGATCGTCGCCGTCTGGGGCGTGGTGATCTCCGCGATCTAT
>RFPR01000281.1 GCA_009928265.1 Pseudomonadota bacterium
TCTGACCAAGGGATTTCCCAAGATCTCGCGTGTTCATTTCGCTCCGCCTGAGCCACCCAAGCCGGAAACTCCACCTCCGCTCAGAAAGAGGATCTGGTCGGTCTTTTTCCCGACAACGAAAAAGCCCTATCCGTATGTCTCTATCCCCGACGAAGAAGAACCCGTAGGGGAACCCCCTCCTGTATACCGCGAACTCAACGAGCGGATGGAGAGCCTTCGCAAAGAGAACCCTAGCCTCTTCGAAAAATACAGCGAGACCCGCCTTCGCCATGCGGTCGAACAAATGACCAAGCGCAGCACTTGCGGGTATCAGGGCGAGTGGTAGATGCTGCTCTTCGAGGCCTTAGTCTATCAAATCTAGTTCGGGTAACAGGTGGACACTTCCTGTCTTGCCTGTGGATGTACCTTTCTCAAATGCCCCGCGTTGCTCTCATATCCGATATCCATTCCAACATTGATGCTCTCCGTTCTGTTTTGGCCGATATAGAGACTCAAGACATCGATAAGATCGTCTGTCTCGGCGATATCATCGGATACGGGGCCGCGCCGGCCGAGTGCCTGAGTCTGATCAGGCAGCGTTGCTTTGCGACGGTGCAGGGCAACCATGACGAGTTTCTGGTCAAGGGTTTGGAGAAATTTGTTCTCGGAAAGAGGCTCGGAGATCCGATTCGCCATGCCAAGGAGACTGTCTTTGCAGGTGATCTCAAATGGCTGGGGCGACAACCACTCTCATCGGAACTCCATGGCTTCACCATCGTTCATGGTAGCCTCCATCATCCGGAGGCCTTCGATTATCTCAATACCGACATCACTGCACGGTGCCATTTTGAGGAGCAGAAGACGCCGGTTTGCTTCTTCGGCCACACTCACAGGCCGGAGGTCATCATGTTGCACCGGGAGCAGATTCGCTGGGGCCTGCTCCACGAAGGGGATGTCCTGCTCGATCGTTCCCATCCCTGCGCTATCAACGTCGGCTCAGTTGGACAGCCACGAGATGATGATCCTAGGGCGGGCTATGGCATCATCGATACGGAGATGGGTCTCTTTACACTGCGCCGTGTCGCCTACGACATCGATATGGCCATCCAGCGAATCAGGGAAGCTGGCCTTCCTGAGGAGAACGGGCTGCGTCTTCTGAAGGGCGAATGAGGGGGCGCACATGCCCTTGAAAAGCGTGCTATTTTGCTCCCATGGAAATCGAGGCTCCAATCCCCTTCGAGAAGCGTACAAGTCTTCGTCTTCCTCTGGTCTCTGCGTCC
>RFPR01000282.1 GCA_009928265.1 Pseudomonadota bacterium
TGGTTTACAAGCCCGGCTACCTGCGGCGCGGTACCCGCCAGGAAAAAAAGGATCTTCTCTCGGACATCGCCAGCGTCAGGGACAAATACAAAATCAACCTGGTCTTCTTCGGAAGCCAACGGGAGTTTCTGGATTACATCAACGGAGGCTCGGTCAACTGTCCCCGATCCACTTGGAAAATCGCCGATCTTGAATACTTCGGCCACTCCAACCGGGCCTGCTTCATGTTTGATTACAGCAACGAGATCGATAGCGCCTCCAAGGTCTGGCTGCACGAGACCGAACTTCAAAAAATCGACCGGACCGCGTTCTCTCCTCGCGCGTTCGTCAAGAGCTGGGGCTGCCACACCGGCGAGAGCATGAGCCGACTCTGGCGCAAGGCCACCGGTCAGCCGATGATCGGTGCAATCGGCACCACCGACTACTCCGGAAGTGATGAACCCGGATGGCATCCAAAACTAGGTAACAGCAACGGACGCTGGACGCGCTAGGCGTTCCGGGAACCGCATGGCTCCGAAATGAAGACGGAGGCACGTTGGAAAAAAGCGCTGCGTTATCTCGGGCGAGCCCTGATCCTGAGCTGTCCGGTCTGCGGGAAATCCCCGATCTTTCCCCCGCTCCACTGCACCCGCACCCTGCGCGACTGGTTCACTCCGCTCGACGGCTGCCCCCGATGCGGCTACCCCTACGAACGAGAACCGGGCTACTTTCTGGTCTCGGTCTGGATTATCAACTACGGGGCGGGAAGCGTGCTGGGAATCATGATCTACGTGATCCGTGAATTCTTTTACCATCCTCCTATCGGCCAACTGATCCTCTCGGTCATTGTGCCGATCTTTTTTTTCAACCTTCTCTTTGCCCGTCACTCCAAGGCGCTCTTTATTGCGCTCGACCACTACTACGATCCCCATGAAAAGGATCCCGGTGAGGACGGGGGCAACCTCCCCAAGCCGGAGAAACCGAAGGGCGGCCCGACGGCACCCGACAAACCTCTTCCCAAACCAAAGCCCGAACCGATACTGCATTGATCACACGCCTGGGATCAGTTCAAATCCTGCGGATCAATGTATCGTGGAGGAATTTCGCATCGTCGTGCTCAGGGTGGTCGAGCGTGTACGTGCGGAAGCTTGGCAGCGCGCGCTCGAACCGCTCGAAGAACTCCTTGATGCGCGCGTGCGGGTCCTCGCCGTCGGCGACGGCGCATTGGGATTTTGGTCTGCACTGCGAGAGACCGCAGGATTTGAAAACACTCGAGAGCA
>RFPR01000283.1 GCA_009928265.1 Pseudomonadota bacterium
AACTCCAAAAACTCTTGTGGGTACAGGTACTTTTCCAATTCATCTGCGTGGCGAAGATGCTCTTTCGGCGCGACGAGCATCCCCATGTCGTGGCCACGGGTGTTGTCTTTGACCGTCTTCTCTTCCCAGGAATCATCCCGGTCCAACGGCGTGATCCATACCCACTTGCCTGTTACTGAAGACAGGAACACGTAGGCAAAGGGATGGATGAACTCCCGGCCCAGGCCGCGTGTGTCATCCACAAACACCGTGGGGTACGGGAAATCCTCCGGACACGTAAACTTCAGACTCCGTTCTTTAATCTCCACGGACAGGAGGACTGCGGCGTCAGGAGTGCCACAGTGGTCCGCGACCTTGCTGTGGTTCGTGAGCAGGAGCTTCTTGCCGTGAGCCGCCGACCGGCCGGAGACGCGCTGGGAATCAACCCAGGCACGCTCCGCACGGTGGCCGCTGTTAAGAGCCTGACGGAATTGCCGCATAGTTCCATCCAGTCCATTGGAAGGATTGAATCTCCACCCGCCCTGGCGAGACGTTCGCCATGCGGTCCTCACGCTTCCTAATCTCCTTGGCCATCGCGAGAATCTCTTCAGGACTTGGGTCACCGGGCTGGTAACCGTCGTCCACATACTCCATCCAGTCGGGGATAAATTCTTCCGTGCGGAGAGCGTCGGCTGTTCGCCGGACGGAGCGGGCCCAGTTGATGGGCTCGCCAAACCAATCCGCGATGTCCTCGTCGGTTACGTCAGGCACCCGCATGGCGACCAGAGCCAGACGCTCCCGAGACGGCACCTTCCCGCAGTGCCGCAGGATGCGGAGGACGCCAACAGTGGCTGCCTTTCCCAATCCCAGGCTCTTGCCCACCATCATCGGCGGCTCGCCGTTCACGATCACCCGGTGATACAACTGCTCTGCGAAAAGGAGCGGACAGTAAACTGCATACTCTTCGCCAAAAACTGGGGCGTACATGTCCCGCTTTCTCATAACTCTCCTCCTTGGTAAACGTCTCCGGAAACACATGCGGGATTTCAAACACCTCCCGCACCACAGCATCAATTAAGTCTGGCTCGCTCACGGCGATCCCTCTCTTTCCTAAACAGGTTCTTCACCCATCCGTCACGCAACTCGCGACAGGCCCAGTACACGTAGCCATTCGTTAGTTCCGACATCCGCATGCCGGCGTACTTGCCCTTCAGCGGATTGAAGTACGTGCCGACGCACCGCTTGCCATACTCCAGGTCGAACTCGCGGCGGCGGATCGT
>RFPR01000284.1 GCA_009928265.1 Pseudomonadota bacterium
CGCCCGCGGGCGGCAGCCCCGCGACGACATGAAGAATCGTCATCCGACCATGGTTCATGCCTCTGTCGCCGCGCAACGTCGCCAGCACCTCGGCAGAACCGTTTCGGGATGCACGGGGTTGTTTGGCCGATCCAAAGGATGGGGGTATGTGCCGGGAAGCATCACGAGGGAGGTGTCGTTACGCCGCGCAAAAGTGAACTCCATGACCGACGGAATCGTGATTCCATCATGGGTGAAAGAAGGGGCGACGTTGTTGGGGTGAATGTGCACGCACGCATGCGTCTGGAGGAGCTTACGAAACACACCATCCATCAACTCGAAGGATGGTTTGCTCCAGAGAAGATAAAGGCGGTGGAACTCGATGATCATGAATCGAAATTGCCGGAGCCTTTGGGGGGATAGAGAAGCAAGCGCCGGGTACTCGAAACCCTCGATGTCCATCTGAAGTAACAGGTCGTCATCCTCATGGACGCCTGTCTCCAAAATCCATGCATCGAGCGTGACGGTGTGCGCGTCGTCCACAAGCCCGATGTGTTTCCGTGTGAAGCGGAAACGGCTGTGATCGACGGGCGGGGTGGTCACCGAGCCATCCGCCAAGAAAACGTCCATTCCTCTCTCGGCACACTCGAGTTCGAAGCCCGATTCCGTGCTCACTCCGGGTGAGAAGCAGGCGCTGATTCCGGCGAGTGAATCGGGAACGAGATATCCCCCATCGCCTTCCGGCCCCATGCGGACGAGGGGCACCCGTGTCGTCTCTGGCCGCAGTGCCTCGATCAGTTCGCCGACACGGGCAGAAGGGGTCTGTTTTGTGAGGCATGCCCTTGCCACGAGGCTCGCCTTCATCACTGCGCATGCGAGGTAGTCGGCAATCCAGGAGTTAATGATTTGCGCCTTCAAGAGGCTTCGCTTAATCACTTTGCATCCCGCTGACCCGAAGGCATGCGGTGTCTCAGGGCGCGGACGCACTCTTTCGCCCCGGGAATCCTTTTAACGGCACGGGCAATGGGATTCCTGAAGAAAGCGTTGAAGTATTCAGCAAATTCAATGACTGGCGTTGCGCCAAATGGTTGTGTGTCCCATTCGCCGGCAAATAAGTCTGGGCTCAATTTCTGGAAAATCTCGGTTTTTCCAAGCGTTTTGTGAACGCGCCATCGCCCTTCCTCGGCACGCAAAAAATCGCGGAGTATCCGGCATACCGGTAGTTGCGTGTCGTCTACAAGAAGAAAGCCT
>RFPR01000285.1 GCA_009928265.1 Pseudomonadota bacterium
CTACGGTGGTTCTGGTCTTGCCGGACTCAACCCGGACATTCGAGCCAAGGTCGCCAGGATGATGCGGGCTAACCCCCGTTTGAGAATGACTTCAGGACTGCGTGACGGGTACACCTCAGCGAAGTTGAAGCGGAAGGGAATCGGCAACTTCGGTTCCGGGACACCTTTCATGGGTGACGTTGGGTCACCCAACCGCCATTCCCCTCACTCGGCAGGATGGGCAGCCGACCTCGGCCCCCGCTCCGAATACGGGTGGCTGAGGCGCAATGCCCACAAGTTCGGCCTTGAAACAGCGTCAGGGTTCGGTGAACCCTGGCATGTCCAGAACGCCGGAACCTTGTCCGGGTTTGGCGGACCAATGGGTAAGGGGAAGATCGGTGATCTCGGGGACCCCGGTGGGGACGTAGGTTTCCCCGGCTTTGGTGACATTCTGGAACTGATCGACCTGGTCAGGGGCATCGCTGACACCGTCGGGTTCATCGGACGGATCATCAAGGCAGTGTTCGGGGCGTTCGACAACATTGGCGGCCTCATGAAAGGTGGCTTCCTAGACACGACCGGCGCTGGGCCAGACAAGGTGCAGTCCAAGGCAGCCGGGTACCTGACGATGATGGGCCTTGGCCCCACCAGCGGAGGGGCAGCGGACACGGTCATCCCCTACGATCCGAAGTACGCCTCGTCGCTGCCGACATCACTGAGCCTTGACGACAACGCCTGGCGTGGTCAGAAGACGGTCACAAGCAGCGGTGTACTGATGCCAGGATCCGACGGTGGGTCGTTCTTTGGTGGCGCTGGCTCCGGCTCTGTTCAGCAGATCCTCCAGAAGTACGCAGGCAACAACTCAGTTGAGGCGAAGAGCGCCGACGCTGCTACCGCTGCCAAGATCCTGGCAACCTTGAAGGTTGCAGCAGCGACCGGACTGAGCGGCGACGAACTGATCGCAGCGGTGTCTATCGCCGGTCGCGAGTCGAACTTCAACCCCAATGTCCACAACCCGAACCGGTCTACTGGGGATGACTCCTACGGCCTGTGGCAGATCAACCTGCTCGGATCCATGGGAGCATCCCGCCGCAAGGCGCTTGGTCTGGCGGCCGACGGTTCGCAGGACAGCAAACTCATGGATCCAGCGCTCAACGCTCGGGCGATGGCCGCGGTCTGTTCAAACGTTGGCTTATCGGGCGGAGACTTGAGCTTGTTGCCAAAGACGGCATCGCGAAAGATCGGATCGC
>RFPR01000286.1 GCA_009928265.1 Pseudomonadota bacterium
CCCGATCATGCGATCGACCCGGAAACCAATCCTTTTCTCCGTTTCCTTCAGAAAGTCCTGCCTGTCACTCATCAAATGAAGGAGGGAAAGTTTTTAGTCCGCACCGGCCCCACCTGGAAGGTCACCCCGCTGATGATCTGCCTGCTTTTCATCGAGTTTTGCGATATTGTCTTCGCGATCGACTCCGTTCCCGCCATTTTTGCCATCACCAAAGAACCGCTTATCGTCCTTACCTCCAATGTCTTTGCCATTCTCGGTCTGCGGGCCCTTTATTTCCTCCTTGCGGGGGTGGTCGACAAATTCCACTTCCTGAAATACGGGTTGGGCCTCGTCCTTGTTTTTGTCGGGCTTAAGATGGCCTGGTTGAACGAGGTCTTCGGCGGAAAGTTCCCGATCTCCTGGTCCTTGGCCATCATCACCGTCCTGGTCGGGGGATCGATCGCGTTGTCGTTGCTGATTCCGCAGGAAGCCAAGAAGAAGTAGTCAACTTGTCCCTGTCAGATTGCCAATCGTGAGGTTTGGTTTGTCTATCGGCTGAGCAGGATGCTCAGCCCTACCGGATCTCGAGTTTCGAATGTTGGAAACACGGTAGGACCGATGAACCTCATCGGCCGATAGGCGGATGAAGTTTGGTAATTTCCTCTGACCATCGGGCGAGCAGCGGAGACTGCTCGGCCCTACCGCATCCCAAGATTCAGTACCGGTAATGCTCGGGCTTGAAGGGGCCCTCGACGGGCACGCCAAGATAGTCGGCCTGATCCTTGCTGAGCTTGGTCAGCTTCACCCCGATTTTCTCGAGATGGAGGCGGGCGACTTCCTCGTCCAACTTCTTGGGCAGGACATAGACCGCAGGCTTGTAGACCGAACGGTTCTTCCAGAGGTCGAGCGCAGCCAGCGTCTGGTTGGAAAAGCTGTTGCTCATCACAAAACTCGGGTGACCGGTTGCGCAGCCCAGGTTGACCAAACGTCCCTCGGCGAGGAGGAACAGTTCCCGGCCGTCGGGGAAGACGTACTTGTCGAGCTGGGGCTTGATGTTCACCCGTTTCACACCAGAGAGGTGATTGAGCTTGTCCACCTGGATCTCGTTGTCGAAGTGACCAATGTTCGCCACCACCGCCTGGTCCTTCATCTTCATGAGGTGTTCCATCGTGATCACGTCCTTGTTTCCGGTCGTGGTGATGTAGATGTCGGCGCGGCCAAGGGTGTCCTCGACCGTGGTCACCTCGTAT
>RFPR01000287.1 GCA_009928265.1 Pseudomonadota bacterium
GCAAAGACCCGTGCCTCCAACGATGACCAGGGACATGGAACCCACTGCGCAGGAAGCATCGGCGCAAAGGGAGACGACGGAGCAGGCGTGGTGGGCGTCAACTGGGACGTGACCCTGATGCCCGTCAAGTTCCTGGATGCACAGGGCGGCGGAACTCTCCAGGGCGCAATTGAGGCTATCAATTATGCGACCCAGATGAAGGTCCAGGTCATGAGCAACAGCTGGGGTGGGGGCGGATTCTCGCAGGCACTCCTGGACGTGATCCAGAAGGCCTCTGACGCAGGAATCCTCTTCGTGGCCGCAGCCGGAAATGACGGCTCCAATAATGATACCAAGCCGACCTATCCGGCTTCTTATAACGTCGCAAATATCGTCTCAGTAGCAGCGATCGATAACCGTGAGACCATCGCAGGCTTCTCTAATTACGGAAAGTCCTCGGTCCATGTCGCGGCTCCGGGAGTCAATGTCTTCAGTACGTACAAGGGTGGTATCTACAAGTCTCTCAGCGGGACTTCGATGGCCTGTCCGCAGGTTTCGGGGATTGCAGCCCTGATGCTCGCAGTGGACTCGTCGCTGACGTACGCACAGATCAAGGAGCGCTTGATCAAAACGAGCACACCGGTCGGAAGCCTCCGCAAGAAGGTGCTGGCGAGAGGAAGGGTCAACGCGTATCAGGCGATTCATAACATAGTGCCTCCGTCGACCGATCCGGATCCGACGGCTTGGCAGGACGTCGCTTACTCGGTCGAGTCCAAGCACCCGTATGCCGACAACTCCAACGTGGCTTTCGATGTCAGTGTTCGCGGAGCCAAGTTTGTCCGAGTGGTCTTCACGCGGATCGATACCGAAGAAAAGTACGATTTCATCCAGCTCGAGGACTCCTCGGGTGCGGTGGTCGATAGTTTCACTGGCAAGCATGCCAACGTGGAGAGCGAAGCTGCCGCCGGTGACTCGATCCGAATCCGCCTCAAGTCGGATTCGAGCTCTACGGGCTACGGGTTCTCCGTGGCTAAAGTACAAGTGATTCGTTGAACGAAAAGAGGCGAGGATGAAGTCAGTCTTTCAGTTTTACTTCATCCTCGCAGCTCTCGCCGTTGTTCCGGCGTGGGCCGCGTCTCCATCGCCGACGGCTTCCATGGCGCCTACTGTGCTTCCTTCGGATCAGCCTTCCGTGGTGCCGCTGGATCCGGTGCGCCTTCGG
>RFPR01000288.1 GCA_009928265.1 Pseudomonadota bacterium
TCGGCTCGATCCGGCGTGATTTTCCTTTCGAGACCGACGGGGCGGTCATCAAGGCCGACCGGATCGAGCAGCACGCACGCCTCGGCTCCACGAGTAAGGCGCCCCGCTGGGCCATTGCCTACAAATATGAGCCAGAGCAGGCCAGGACCCGCCTGCTCGATATCACGGTTCAGGTTGGACGGAGCGGCGTGCTCACTCCCGTGGCGGAGTTGGAGCCGGTCTTTGTGGCGGGAAGCACCGTATCGCGAGCCACGCTGCACAACGAGGAAGAGATCGCCCGCAAGGATCTGCGGATCGGCGACTGGGTGCTCGTGGAAAAGGCCGGTGATGTCATTCCCGCCGTGGTGAAAGTGTTGACCGAGGAACGCGATGGCTCCGAAAAGGAGTTTAAGATGCCGACCCAGTGCCCTGTCTGCGGATCCGACGTGAGCAGGGCCGAGGGGGAGGTGGCCGTGCGGTGCACCAATCCGGGTTGCGCCGCCCAGGCCCGTCGTCGGATTGAATACTTCGCCGGACGCACCGCCATGGATATCGAGGGCCTCGGCGAGGCCATGGTGACTCAGCTTTGCGAGGCTGGACTCGTTACCGATGTCGCCGATCTCTACGCACTCACGGCGGAACAACTCCTGCCCCTTGAGAGGATGGGGGAGAAGAGTGTTGCCAATTTGCTGGATGCCATCGCCGCAAGCCGCATTCAACCGCTCTGGCGACTGCTGGCAGCCCTGGGCATCCCTCATGTCGGCGTGACGGTGGCACGGACATTGGCAGCCTCCTTTGGAACGCTCGGCCGGCTCGCCGCCGCCTCGGAAGAGGAGCTTGTGGCTGTGGAGGAGATCGGGCCGATCATGGCCTCGGCGATCCACGAATGGTTCCGGGATCCCTCCGTCATTACGCTGGTGGAAAAACTCCGCTCTGCAGGCCTGAACTTCGGGGAACGCGAACCCAAAGGATCAGCCCCTGCGGCCGATGGGCCTCTTAAGGGAACGACCTGGGTGCTGACCGGCACTCTCTCGATGCCCCGCGAGGAGGCCGCCGAGATGATCCGTTCCAAGGGCGGCAAAATCTCCGGATCCGTCAGTGCCAAGACCACCTATCTGCTCGCCGGTGAGGAGGCGGGGAGCAAGCTGGATAAAGCCCAGAAACTCGGCATCACAATCCTCGATGAGGAAGCCCTGCGAAAACTGATTTCCTGAGTTCCAT
>RFPR01000289.1 GCA_009928265.1 Pseudomonadota bacterium
CCGCCTGTACTTCATGTTCAACCCTGAAACCATCGTAAGAGACTACGTCTCGTACCTGGATCAGGCCGCTCTCGACCCGTTCAACACCGTCTACGGGTCCAACAACTTGGTGGCACCCCCGTCGTTCATGAACTTCCGGTTCGACCTCTTCTTCGACCGGCAGGACGAAGTGGCGTCCAACATGGACAACCCGGGCGTGTTTGCCGACTACCAGTTCTTTGACCTCGTAGTTCGTAACGTGATCCCCACCGACCCGAACTCGATGTCGACAACCATCCCCGACAACGGTGTGATGATGGTCAACCCGCGTGACATCACCGTGGTGTTCAGCCCCCAACTGACCGTGCAGGGACGCCCCGTCAACGCTCAGGTGATCTTCGAGAAGTTCAGCCACCGGATGACTCCGATCAGGATGCGGATCTCTCTGGAGATGCGCGTCGTGTACATCGGGCCAATGCGCCCGATGTCGGAGTACACGATGGAGACGTACGCCGCCGCCACCACCAACACGGTGACCAACGACGACTCGCTTGACGCATCCTTTACGTACACCGAACTGGTGATTGCAGATGGTGCCGCTAACGGCGCTACCGGGTATCAACCGGGTGTCAACCTCACAGTAGGCAGCGGACTCGGGTCGTTACTGGGTCTTTCCGATTCACCCAACATGAACGTCCGCATCGCTGCGCTGCAGTGGGCGAGAGAGCACGTGAGGCCCGGGTACACCGAGTACAACAACAGCACGACCTTACGAGCGCGAGGTGTTGACCCGTCCGGGGCGTTCAAGTACGTGGACTGCTCGGCCCTCGTGTGGTACGCCTACAACGCCATCGGCATGACCTCCAAGATGCGTTGGGGTGGGTCGACCAGTTCCCCCTCCAACACTTCCAACATGATCGACGCTTTCAGCAGGGGCGGCATCCAGACGTTGATCCGCTGGACTCCGGCAGACAAAGCCCAGGTGTCCCTGTTCTTCAAGGAGCCGTCCAACCGATCCAAGATTCAGGCCGGTGACCTGCTGCTGCGAAACAAGTCAGTGGTCACCAGTAAAGACACCGGTCACGTTGCGTTCATCCTCGGCTGGACTCCTGGCGGTGATCTTGTGGTCTTCGACGCAGCCGGTCCGACGGCCGATCCCCCTGTTGGTGAGCGCGTCATCTCTCGGGCGAAGTTGGTCGACAACTACTCCGACATCGTTCG
>RFPR01000290.1 GCA_009928265.1 Pseudomonadota bacterium
TCCAGGCCGTCCCCCTGCAACGGGTTTCTGAATGGCTCTCGTTACCATGACTCTTCTCGACAGCTATCTTCTCCGTAAAATTTTGGTTCCACTCGTTTACAGTGTGTCGGGATTCATCTCTGTCTGGTTGGTATGGGATCTGAGTTCGAACCTTCCCGATTTCCTCTCGGGTCATGCCACCTTTTCCCAACTGGCGCGGTTTTACCTCCTTCAGTTGCCCAGCGTGCTCATGCTCAGCATTCCTGTCGGCTTGCTGCTCTCGCTGCTTTACACGCTCACCCAGATGTCGCGCCGCAATGAGATCATCTCGATGCTCTGCGCTGGCCGGAGCCTTTTGCGAATCTTCATGCCACTGATCATGCTGGGATTCGTCGCAACGGGTCTCCTTGCCGTGCTTAACCACACGATGGCACCGCAGGCGGGGTCCCTCAGGGACGTCATGAAGGAGGAGATCAAGACCGGGCGGAAGCATTCCCGTGGTATCGTCAGCAATCATCTCTACCGCAACCGCGAGGATCGACGACTTTGGTTCTTCACCAGCCTCGACCGGGAAAACAACACCGCCCTGCGTGTCGAGATCATCCAGCAGGATGAATCCGGGATCGTGAAGGAAAAGTGGTACGGGGAGCAGGCTTCCTTCAGCCCGGGGAACGCCACCTGGATCCTTCAGAATGCCCGCCATGTGACGGTCGATAGCGAAGGAAATCTGGTTGCTTCGGAAAGCAAGCCGAGGCTTGAAATTACGGGGTGGCATGAGACCCCGTGGAAGATCACCAGTTCGACAATGAATCCCGAGTTTCTTGGCATTCCCGAACTTACCGACTACCTCCGTTACAACGCCGAGTTCCCCGAGTCCCGATTGGCTCCGTTTGTGACGCACTGGCATTACCGCTGGGCCCTGCCTTGGGTCTGTCTCGTGGTGGTATTCCTGGCGGGGCCACTCGGGGTCGTGAATGGTCGCCGGGGAATCATGGGAGGCGTGGCCGGAGCCATCACGCTCTTCGCGGGACTGATCTTTTCCAGCAGCCTCTTTCTGGCGCTTGGCAAGGGGGACCGTATTCCGGCATGGACTGCCTCGTGGGGACCGGTCGCGATCTTCATGGCCATCGGGCTCTGGCTTTTCTGTCTGAAGTCCACGGGGCGCGAACTGCCGAGGTTGCGGTTGCCCGGATCCTGAGGAACTTTTAGGATCCCACGAC
>RFPR01000030.1 GCA_009928265.1 Pseudomonadota bacterium
AGAGAATACCGACCAGCAGCCCGATCAGGAACGAGAAGTCCAATCGCAGGAACACGAAAAGAGAAATACCCACGATGGCCCCATCAATCAGGCTTACGAGAAGTTGCCCCCTGAAAAAATGAATCAGGTAATCGTTAATCTCGTTGAAGAGGGAGACGATCTCTTCCTTGAGTGGGGAGGCCCGGAGAGGCAGATAACGGCTCCAATTTTCCGAAATTGCTGGGGACTCCAGCAAAAAGAAGAAAAGAAACACCGGCACCAGGATGAGGCTCAACAGGAACCCCAGGACGCCAAATACCCCACCGATGCTTTTTTGAAGGAATGTGCCCGTTCCCGATGCAATGGAAGGTAGTTTTTCCTGAAACCAAGCCAAACCCTTATTAACCAACTCGATTCCGTAGAGCTTGATGCTTTCCGGGGTGAGTTCCTCAAGAGGTGAGGCATGAGGGGCTGTATTCGCCTTAATGGTGGCAAGCTTCTGAAGTTCTTGGGCCGATTCCTTGGCCAGGGCGCTGATTTTCTGACTATAGGCCGGGATACGGCTTGCAAACACGCTGCCTTGATGTTGAAGGGCCGGGGTTATAGTGATCCCGATCAGGGCGATGATTCCGGAGAATACCACGAAGACAATGATCACCGACCAGGTGCGCGGGATGCGGCAACGACATAGCAGGCCCACGACGGGTGCCAGCAGATAGGCAAGAACAGCCGCAATCGCGATGGGCGTGAGTACCGGCTTCAGATAGGAGCAGGCGGAGACGACGCACCAACCCGCAAGTATGATCACGGAGACCACGGCAAGTCCCGCCAGGGAGGTGAGGCCCGCCCAGCAGACCTTTTTTTGAAACGGGGTGGGGGATTCAAGCTGGCTCATACCCTCAGGAGTTATCCGCTTTCGGTTCCATTGTCCAACCTGCTCCCCTCAATGACATGGACCGCCGACTCAGTGACCACTAGATCCATCCCGATGTCATGGGACTCCCTGGGAATTCCTGCCAACAGGAAACGCTCCGTAACAATGCCGATTTTGAGCGCTCGGAATCCCTCGGATGCCAGAAGGCGATCGTAGAATCCCTTGCCCCTGCCCAGGCGTCCGCCGTTCCGGTCAAACGCAAGGCCGGGAATGAGAGCGAGGTCGATTGTTTCGATGTCTACTTCCTCCCAGTGTTTTGGGTCGGGTTCACGGATGTCGAAGGCCCCCTTCAGCCAGGGTGCATGGGGAGCCCAGCGGTGCAGGGAAAGGGACTCTCCATCGACCCGGGGAAAGATCCAGTCCTTGGCACTTTCCTCATGCAGCAGGGGAAGGAGGTCCACTTCGTCCCCTAAGGGATGGTAGGCGAAGATGGTGCGGGCGGTCCTCCAGCAATCAAGAGCCATTAATCTCATGCGTATGGCCGAGGCTTCTTCCGATCGTGGTGGGATGCGCTCCTTCCGGATTCCGTCTCTTAAGGTCTTTTTTTCCATCTCCATCTCCCTCAGATCTATGCCAGACTTTTGTCAGTCATGGTGAAAAAACTTCTCAAAAAGGGGGCGGACGTGCTCAAAAAACGGGCCAGCAAGCCGCGTCCTGACAACCATGTCTGCATGAAGTTGGGTGAGGGGTGGCATCGCCGTAACTTCCTGACCGAGGTGATTATTCCCTCCATGTTTTCTCCTAGAGAGAGAAAAGGGCCTCAAGGAAAGCTACCCGAACTTTCCGGAGCACAGCTTGGCATCACTTGGATAGGGCACGCTTCGTTTCTGATCCAGACTCCCGAGCATGCCGTGCTGATTGACCCGAACTGGGCCAAGTGGCTCAAGGTAATTAAGCGTCTCAAGGAACCGGGGCTTGAGATCCATGAGCTCCCCGCCATCGATCTTGTGCTTGTCAGCCATGCCCACTTTGATCACCTCGACAAAAAATCACTCCGTGCTGTTGCCTCGGATCAGCCGATCGTTGTACCCGAGAATGTGGGCGGGCTGGTTCATGGGCTCGGATTCAACCGTGTCCACGAAATGAAGCGTTGGGAGTCGATGGAACTCGGATCCCTCCGGATCACGCTCACCCCAGCCCAGCACTGGGGAGCCAGGGTGTTGCATGACCGGCATCGGGGGTTCGGGGGATTCCTGATCGAATATGCCGGAAGGACGATTTACCACTGTGGCGATAGTGCCTGGTTCGAGGGCTTTCGGGAAATCGGTGAAAAGGGGGCGATCGACATTGCTCTCTTGCCGATCGGAGCTTACGACGCTCCGACAGGACGTGACGTCCACATGAATCCCGAGGAGGCCCTGTTAGCTTTTCAAGCTCTGCGCGCCGGCACCATGATTCCGATGCATTACGGGACCTTCCGGTTGGGATTCGAGCCGATGGAAGAGCCTCCCGATCGTCTTCTGGCCCATGCTCGATCTCTTGGGATCGATGACCGGATCAGGTTCCTGAAAGAAGGAGAAACGGCGGTTTTCTAACGCTGCGCCGAACTGATTTTCAACTTCAGGCCGGAACAGGGGCAGCGAGTCCGCCAGCAGGATAATCCGGTTCGCTGGGCTTGATTGCCTCCGTCGTGCCCGTTCCGGTCGGCGGAGGTGGAAGCGGAGGTGGATTCTGCGCAATCACTGGAGGATTTCGCATGTGGCCAAGCTCGATCAGGTCCTGGATCTGCGATCCTTCGAGGGTCTCGAATTCCAGCAGGGCCTCGGCGATGAGTTTCACCTTATCGCGGCGAGCCTCGAGCATCTCGGTTGCCTGGCGATAGGCGTCATCGATAAGTCTCTTTACCTCGCTGTCGATCTGGCGGGCTGTCTCCTCACTGTATTCACGTCCCCGTGCCGCATCGCGGCCGAGAAACACGTATTCGCTATCCTCGCTAAAGCGGATCATTCCCAAACTGCTCATGCCCCACTCGCAGACCATGCGGCGGGCGAGCTTGGTGGCCTGTGCGATGTCGCCTGAAGCACCGTTGGAAACATCACCAGTGAACATCTCTTCGGCGATCCGGCCACCCATGGTCATCACGAGCATGGCGAGGGCCTCTTTGCGCTGGGTGGAGTATTTGTCTCCCTCGGGGAGATACATCGTGGATCCCAGGGCCTGACCGCGCGGGATGATGGTCACCTTATGGAGGGGGTGTGCGTGATCGAGAATGACTGTGAGCAGGGCATGGCCCGCCTCGTGCCAAGCGGTGGAGATCTTCTCCTTCTCGCTCATGGCGAGGCTGCGGCGCTCCTTGCCCCAGCGGACCTTGTCGCGGGCCTCCTCGAGGTCGTTGTGCTCGATGGCCTTTTGTCCCTTGCGTGCTGCCATGAGGGCGGCCTCGTTGATGACATTCGCCAGTTCAGCGCCGGAGTAGCCGGGGGTGCCGCGGGCGATGAGTGAGAGATCAACCGATTCGGAGAGTTTAACCTTCTTGGAGTGAACGCGGAGGATTTCCTCGCGGCCCTTCACGTCGGGAAGGCCAACCGTCACCTGTCGGTCAAAGCGTCCAGGGCGGAGGAGGGCGGGATCGAGCACGTCAGGTCGATTGGTAGCCGCAATAATGATGACCCCGTCCTGTGCGTCGAAGCCGTCCATCTCGACGAGGAGTTGGTTGAGCGTCTGCTCGCGCTCGTCATGGCCACCACCTACTCCGTGTCCACGATGGCGTCCGACGGCATCGATCTCGTCAATGAAGATAAGACATGGGGCGTTCTTCCGTCCCTGTTCGAACATATCGCGAACACGGGAGGCCCCGACACCAACAAACATCTCCACGAAGTCGGAGCCGCTGATGTTGAAGAATGGCACGTCGGCTTCCCCAGCGATGGCGCGGGCCAGCAGGGTCTTGCCGGTTCCGGGGGATCCGACCATGAGGACGCCCTTGGGGATACGGCCGCCGAGTTTCTGGAATTTCTTGGGATCCTTAAGGAAGTCGACGAGTTCCTGAACCTCCTCCTTGGCCTCCTCCACTCCGGCCACATCCTTGAAGGTGATCTTGTTCTTTTCGCGGGCCAGCATCTTGGCCTTGCTCTTACCGAAATTCATGGCTCCCTTTCCGGCCATCTTGATCTGGGAGCGGAAGAAGAAGTAGAGGACTACCAGGAAGAGGGCGATCGGCAGGATGTTCAGGATGGTCGTGGCGACCATGTTTGATTCGGAACGGACATTTGGCGTGATTCCTGCGGCTGCTAGTTCCTTCTCAAGGGTCGTGCCGTTGAAGGGCATATAAACCGCAGTCTTGAAGGGAGTGGGGATTTCCTCCGTGGAAGCAGCGGTTTTCTTGCGGTAATAGCCGGAGAGGGTCTGGGTGTTGCGCCCCTCTTCGATGACCAGTTCCAAGGGCTTCTCTGCCGTGGAAACGATTTTGCCCTCTTTCAGCAGCGACTCGAACTTGGGTAGGGTGATTTCATCCGTCGAGGCGATGGAACTGCCTCGGAAAAGGAAGGCGCCGCCGATGAGCGCGAAGGCAACGGCAAAGAGCAGAAGTCCGCGCCAATTGAACTGTGGTTCCTGTCCGCCGGGCGGCTTTGGTGCGCGGGATTGATTGTTGGAATCGGGTGTCTCGTCTGGCATTGGTCTGTTTCCCAGACTACATCAGATACCACACCCTGCGGCCAATGCAAACTGCACCCCCTCTTTCCTCTGTTCCTACGCCTGCTGGGGGCGGCTCCGGGGCCCTTGTGGTTTCCATCCATGATGTCTCGACGGTCACCCGGGGCCGGGTTGATGAGATGCTGCGGGATCTTGCTGAGGATGGGGTATCCGTGACCTCCTTACTGGTGATACCCGATCATCACCACCGGGGCCCGATTGACCAGGACTCAGGCTTTGCCCCATGGCTCCGTGCACAGGTCTCCGCAGGGCATGAAGCAGTCCTCCATGGCTATTATCATCTTCGGCCCTCAAAGGATGGTGAGGGGATGGCCACGCGGGTGATCACGAGCCATTACACGGCAGGGGAGGGCGAATTCCATGATCCATTGTTTTCCGAGGCCTTGGAGCTTCTGCGGCGAGGCAAAGAGGCGCTTTCAGCCTGCGGAGTTCCTTTTAGGGGATTCATCGCTCCGGCGTGGCTTTTGGGACACGAGGCCGAGCGAGCTGTGCGGTCGGAGGGTTTTGCCTACACGACACGGATCGGCTCGGTGATCGATTTGGAAAACGGGCTATCCTTTGCCTCCAGAAGCATGGTCTACAGCGTCAGAGCTCCCTGGAGGCGATCTGTCAGCTTGCTCTGGAATGAGGCCCTCTTCCGGGGGCTCAGAAAAGCCCCCTTGCTTCGCATCGGACTTCATCCGCCTGACTGGGATTATCCCTCCATCCGGCGACATGTCCTGAAATGCCTGCGGTTGGCGGCTGCGAACCGCAAGGTTACCACGTACGGGGAATGGCTCGACCAATGGCGTCGGAGCGGGCATGAAAGGGGGAGACCCTGATCATGGCCCGCGTCGATCTCCATCTTCATACACGGCACAGCCTCCGCTCACCTGAGTGGCTGCTACGGCGTCTTGGCGTTCCTGCCAGCGTTTCCGATCCCCGTGAACTCCATGCACGACTCCGTGGTGCCGGTATGGATTTCGTCACCTTCACGGACGATGACTCGATCGAGGGGTGTCTGGCGATCGGTGACCTGCCGGGAAGTTTCATCAGCGAATCGGTTACGGCGGCCTTCCCTGAGGACGGGGTGAAGGTCTCGTTGCTCGTCTGGGGCATCACCGAGGCCCAGCACCGGGAGATCCAGCAACTCCGTGCGAATCTCTACGAGCTTCAGCAGTATCTCGCCAAGGAGGGAATCGCCCACGGGGTTCCGGTGCAGTTGGAAGGTCTTGCTGACAAGTTGCGGCCAGCCCACTTGATGCGGCTCGCCCTGCTCTTCCGCCATATCGAGGGGCTTAACGGAAATTCCTCTGCATTTCTCTCCTCGGTGAATCGGCATCTGTTCTCGCTTACCCCAGCCGATATCGAGCGCTTTGTCTCAGTCACGGGACTGGAGCCATCCCATGTCGATCCATGGAGCAAGGTCTTGTTCGGTGGCTCCGATGACCATGGCGGAACCAGGCCTGGGGCAGCCTACACCGAGACGCCCGCCGCGGACGGGATCAGAGCATTTCTCCAGCATCTCCGAGAGGGACGCTGCGAATCTCGCGGATCGGCGGGTTCCCCGTTGCAGGCCGCGCTGGATACCTACCAGATCGCCTTTTCCCATGCGAAGGATCGTCTCGCTGGCCATGCAGCCTCGCCGACACTTCGTCTGATGGAGAAGGCATTCGCCCGTTTCATGGAAGGGCGGGATCCGACGGTTTTCACCGCCGGGGAGAAGTTCGCCTTCGTTGCCCAGGGGATCGCCAGTGGGAAGATTTTCGAATTGGCCAATCCCGGCCCTCGTTCGCTTTGGAAAGAGCTTTCCGGAGCGCTGAACGAACCCGAGATGAGGGCGGAACTCAATCGGGAACTCGATGGTGTGGAGGAACCGAGTCGCCGGGCTTTCCTCATGGCCAACATGATGGCGAGTAGACTCGCCTACCGCCTGACCATGCAGTTCCTCCAGCAGATCATGGAGGGACGTTTCCTCGAGAGTATCCAGATGCTCGGGCCCGTGGTGCCATTGGTAGCCCTGCTCAGCCCCTATCTTTATTCGTTCCGCGCCCCCTCCCGTTCACGCCTCCGAGAGGCCTCGCTGCTGATGCGTGGGGAGATTCCGTCCGAGCTGCGAAACGAACGCCGTGCGTGGTTCACTGACACGCTCGACGATGTCAATGGGGTCTCGACCACGATTCAGCGGATGAGTTCCGCGCTGGCCGCCAACGGCCAGCAGGTCGAGGTGATGGTTTCCAGAAAGGAAGTCTCCCTTGAGGGTATACCCCTCAAGAATTTCCCGCCGATCGGTGAGTTCGAGTTGCCCGAATATGAGCTGCAGAAACTCAGTTTTCCCCCACTGCTCCAGATCATCGACTACCTGCAGACGGAAGGCTTCAGCGAGGTCATCATCAGCACGCCCGGTCCTGTCGGGCTTGCCGCGCTCTGCGCCGCCCGGGTACTCGGTCTGCCGACCGCCGGGATTTACCACACCGATTTTCCCGAATATGTCCGTATCCTGACGGAGGATGGCCTGATGGAGTCGCTGACCTGGAACTACATGCATTGGTTCTATGCCCAGCTCGACACGATCTACGTGAATTCCGATCACTACCGCCA
The DNA here is from genome assembly GCA_009928265.1 of Pseudomonadota bacterium. Classification (GTDB taxonomy): domain Bacteria; phylum Verrucomicrobiota; class Verrucomicrobiia; order Chthoniobacterales; family UBA6821; genus UBA6821. The sequence continues at coordinate 7,148 of RFPR01000030.1, forward strand.
ATGCTGGGTTGATCGCGGCATTCCCGTGGAGAAGCTCAAGATCCTTCCTCGCGGACTCGATACAGGTCTTTTCCATCCCGACAAAAAGCAGTCGGATTTTTGGCAGAAGCGTGGATTGAAGGATGGCGAGGTGGGAGCCCTCTATGTAGGGCGTGTCTCACGCGAGAAGAATCTCGATCTCTACGCAGCCGCCTTCCGTCGCCTCATTTCCGCCGGTATCAAGGTCAGGCCTCTAGTGGTGGGAGATGGTCCTTATGCCCCGATGATGAAGGAGTTGCTTCCTGAGGGAATCTACACCGGGAGTCTCCACGGTGAGGAGTTGGCTACCGCCTATGCTTCGGCTGACTTCTTCGTCTTCCCAAGCACGACCGATACCTTTGGAAATGTAGTCATTGAGGCCCAAGCCAGTGGGCTCCCTGTCATCGTCTCCGATGTGGGAGGACCCAAGGATCTGATCGAGGAAGGCGTGGATGGTCTCATCACCAAGGGGCTGGATTTAGATGCCCTCACAGACGCGATCGGAAAGTTAGCTTCCGATTATGAACTCCGGAGTCAAATGGGGATTGCTGGCAGGGCCCGTGTGGCCGAGCGAGACTGGAGTCGTGCAGCGCGTCTCTTCTGGGAGGGAAGCGCGGAGTAAACCTAAGATCTCAGTGGAGTAACGAAAGCCTCCACTAGTTCGCAGTTTCTTTTAGCGGCTCCTCGGTGAGGTTTGAGGACATCGGTTGCCGCCATAATCATGGCGGCCCGTTTTGTTTCGTCGCACAGCAGGGAATGAATGACTGAGACAATTTCCTGGCAATCGTTCACACGAAGGATTGCACCTGCATCGCAGAGTCTTGTGGCGAGCGGTTCGAAATTGCCAGTATGGGGTCCTATCAGGACCGGAGCGCCCGCCTGCAGGGGTTCGATCATGTTCTGCCCGCCCTTGTTCACCGAGTTGGGTAGGCTTTTTCCCACAAAGACGATGGTTGCTCCCGTATACCAAGAGGAAAGCTCGCCCGTTGTGTCGAGTAGCAGCGGATCAATTGATGGTCTGCCTCCTTCCGAAAGGAAATGGCATCGTAAACCAAGGGTCTCGAGCGACTGACGAATCTCCTGTCGCCGCTCCACATGACGTGGGGCGATGATCAGACGCAACCCGGGATGATCCTTCGTAAGAACGAGATAAGATTTGGCGATTTCCTCCTCTTCCCCGGCATGGGTGCTCGCAGCAACTAGGGATATCACTTCTTCCAGGGGAGACAATGATCCGAGAGGAGAATCATGTTTGATATTCCCCGTCACGCGAAGAATGTCGGGACGAACACCCAGAGAGAGGAATCTGACGCGATCCTCCTCGTCGGAAAGCGTGATGAGATCGAGTTGATTGAACCAAGCGGAGGATAACGGCCCTAGCATCTTGAACCTCTTTTCTGAGCGACCCGAGAGTCGTGCATTCAGCAGGAGGACTGGGATACCGAGTTTTTTCGCGGCGGCGATCCGATTCAGCCAGAGGTCCGCTTCAACAAAGAGGAGTGCAGATGGGCGTATCTGACGGAGAAGTCGACCCGTGATCAGGGGGAAGTCGACAGGATTCGCGAACGGTTCCAGCCATGGGGAGTCTGATTTTTCAAGAATGGCCAGTCCTGTGGAAGTTGTGGAGCTGACGAGGAATCGAGAGGAGGGATTGCGATCGTGAAATTCCCTGATGAATTTGAGGGCGATACCCACCTCTCCAACGCTAACGGCGTGGATCCAGATTCGCCCCGTGCCGATTCGATCCAATGTTTCCTGATCCAGGAGTCCAAACCGCTGTGGAGCCTTATGTCCGTAGCCGCCGCGCTTCTTGATCCGAATCAGATACCCCGGAAGGAGAATCAACAGGGCGGGAAGGAAGAACAGATTGTAGAGAAAAAGAATCAGTCGGCTCATGGCTTGCCGGGGATCATGAGTTCGGAGGTTCCGATGGATTCAAAGGGCGCAGGATCAAGATCCGAGATTCCCCGTAGGAGCGATCGGAGAGGATCTCCCACGCGCCGATCGAAGGAAGGGGCTGGCGTCGTTCGCACTCCAGGATCAGCAGTCCTTGGTCACCGAGTGCTTGGCGAAGTTTGGGGTGGGAGAGGAGGAGGTTGGCAGGATTCGGCGGAGCATCCAGTCCCGATCCTGCCTGTTCCGTTTGCTCCTTAAGGTAAGGGGGATCTGCAAAGACGAGATCAAGCATTCCTGATTCCGCATAGAGGTCGAGGAAACGAGAAACGTCCATCTGCTGGACACTCCCCTCCAGCCGGGTCGCCCGGAGGTTGTTCCTGATGAGGGAAGCTGTCGGGCCATGATGCTCCACGAACACGGCCGAAGCGGCTCCTCGGCTCAGGGCCTCGATACCCAAGGATCCGCTGCCGGCAAAGAGGTCAAGCACCCGTGCCTCGGGAACCAGATCGCCAAGGGAGGAAAAAATGGCCGCCTTGACGCGATCCATGGTCGGACGCGTTCCTTTTCCCGGGGATTTCAGGGAAAGTCCACCTGCTGTGCCGGAAATCACTCGCATGGGAGAGGAGATTGCTCGGTGGCGGGAAAAAGAAAGAACTTGGCAATCGTTTGCACGGGAACAAGGTAAGTCTTCCAACATGTTTTGAAAGCGTGAACAAAACCCTGATTATCCTCAATCCCGCCGCCCGCAGTGAAAAGGCTGGCCGTTTGTCCGACCGGTTGCACTCCCTCTGCGGTGATGCCGAGATTCGTCAGAGCGCCCATCCCGGTGATGCGGAGCAGATCGCCCGCGAGGGGATTGCGGAGGGTTTTCCACCATTGTTGCGGCCGGCGGAGACGGGACCGTCAATGAGGTGGTCAACGGACTGATGACCTCGGGCAAAGAAGGAGTCTCCCTGGGAATACTGCCTGTGGGCACCATGAATGTCTTCGCCATGGAGCTTGGGATACCTTGCCAATCGCTGGAGAAAGCCTGGGAGGTGATCTCCTCGGGAGTTACCCGCCAAATCGATCTTCCGTATGCCGATTCCTACGGAAGTGCCGATTCCCCGGGGGGACGCCGCCGCTTTGTCCAGTTGGCGGGAGTCGGTCTTGATGCCGAGGTGGTGCGGCGCACCACAAGGGAATCAAAGAAAGCTCTCGGCCCACTGAGTTACTTACTCTCGCTGGCGCAGGTTGCGGGGGCAAAACCACCCTTGGTACGATTAAAGGATGCGGACGGGAAGGAACGGGTGGCTTCTTTTCTCTTGATCGGTAACGGGCGCTACTACGGCGGGCCCTTCAAGATGTTCCGCCAGGGGTCGCCCAGCGATGGGTTGATCGATGTCCTGCTCTTCCGAAATCAGAGTCCGTGGGATCTCCTGCGCTACATGCATGCCATCCTCATCGGCCAGCATGCCGGCCTGGAGGATGTGGAATATTTCCAGACAAGTTCCCTGCGGGTGGAATCCGAGGAACCTGTCCCTTTCGAACTCGACGGGGAGATGGCGGGGTATATCCCGCTGACCTTCGGTCTTGAGCGTGATGTGCTAAATGTGCTTGCGCCCTTGCCTGAAGCGGTGCGCTGATCGTGCTCCGACAGTTGAGATTTCCGATGGAGCGGCTGAGAGAATCACCCGTTACCTTGATCCTGATCGGGATCAATGCAGCCCTTTTCCTTACAGAAGAAGTCTTCCGGCTGTTGTTCAATAGCTCACTCTTTTTGATCCTGGCACTCAGCAGGGAGGGGATCTGGGATGGGGCTTGGTGGCAGTTCCTTACGCACGCCTTCCTGCACGGGAATCTTTTTCACCTGATGGTGAACATGTTGGCCCTTTGGTTCACGGGGCCGATTCTGGAAGAGTTGCTCGGAGCTTGGCGTTATCTCTTGCTCTATGTTTCCGCGGCCCTGACAGGAGGCATCCTCCAAACCTATTCCTCTACCCAGAGCGTCGACCTGGTGGGGGCTTCGGGAGCGGTCTGCGGACTCCTGACTGGATTCGCCACCCTCTTACCCCGTCTTGAGATCACGGCGCTGATCTTTTTCGTGATTCCCGTGCGGATGAAAGCCGCCACGTTGGGATGGTTGGTGGTGATCGTCTCGGTGATATTCTGGTTCTTCAAGATCGAACAGGGAATAGGCCATCTGGCGCATCTGGGCGGCGCCATCGCCGGTTTCGCGGTCTGCCTGATTTACAGAAAACTGGGGCTCGTGAGGACATTGCCTGAAATGCCTCCCCCGATCCCCCAACAAGAAAAAGCCGGACAAGGGGGATTCCCTACAATCCCTTGAGTCCACCAAGCAGAAGTTCCGCGTTGGTTTTGGTCGTCTCGAGATTGAGCGACAGGATCTGCATCGCCTCGGCCGCTGGGATTTCCATGAGTTGCCTGCGGAGCTGTAGGATGCGGTCGTATTCGTCGGGATGGTAAAGAAGTTCCTCGCGGCGCGTTCCTGACTTGGTGATGTGGATGGCGGGGAAAATGCGCTGCTCCATGATCGAGCGATCGAGGTAGATCTCCATGTTGCCCGTACCCTTGTATTCCTCAAAGATGAGGTCATCCATGCGGCTGTGGGTTTCTACGAGCGCTGTCGCGAGGATGGTCAGGCTTCCTCCCTCTTCCACGTTGCGAGCGGACCCGAAGAATCTCTTAGGCCGGGCGAGGGCTCCCGAGTCGACGCCGCCGCTCATGGTGCGTCCCTTACCTTTTACGTTGTTGTTATAGCCACGGGAGAGGCGGGTGATGCTGTCGACCAAGATCACGACATCTTTTCCGAGTTCCACAAGGCGCTTAGAGCGCTCGGAGACCATTTCTGAGACCTGGACGTGCCGTGAGGTTGGTTCGTCAAAAGTGGAACTGAAGATGTCGCAATCCAGTGAGCGACGTAGATCAGTCACTTCCTCCGGGCGTTCATCCACGAGGAGGAGCATCAGGTGAACGTCTGGATGGTTGGCCCGGATTGCCAGTGCTAGGCTCTTGAGCATCATGGTCTTTCCGACACGAGGAGGGGCCACGATGAGGCCACGCTGCCCCATGCCGAGGGGGGCGATCAGATCCACGGCTCGTGCGGTGGGATTCGTCTTGCCTGGTTGCTCCAAATAGATCCTACGGTTTGGGAACATGGCGGTCAGCTTGTCGAACTCGGTCAGGGGCTTCCATTCCGAGATCGGGATTCCCTCAATGGAGGTGATCGTGGACATGGAGAGCCGTCGTTCGGTCTGGAGGCCGATTGTTCCGGTGAGTTTGAGACCGGGGCGCAGTTCGTACTGACGGAGTAGGCTCACAGGCAATGTCAGATCAGCCGGAGTCGGCTGGAAATTCACGATCGGCCATCGGAGCATCGGGGCATCCGGTGCGAACTCGAGAATGCCCTCAGCCGTGGCCTTGCCGCCACGCTTTACCTGATCACGAATGATTTCAAAGACCAGTTGATGCTTTGAGGAGTCGTGGAAGACATGCAACCTGCGCTCCGCAGCGATTGCAAAGAGTTCCACTTGTCCCAGTTTTTGAAGTGCGTTGAGATCGACGGGTGCGGGCAGTGCTTCGGCGACCGGGTTATGTTCTTCGGCTGCCACCTGGATGTCTTCCGGTTCTTTCATGCGATGCTCTGATATCGAAGGAGTTGAGAAATTTGATAGTTCAACGAGTCAGGCGAACCGTCATTCCAGAAGAGATGATCAGCACGGGCGGTTTTCTCATCTTGGGATTGCTGGATGGAGAGCCACTGCTCGGCCTGACTGTTTGAAATCGATCGTTTGTCGCTGAGGCGGGACTTACGGATGCAATCGGAGCATCCGATCACAAGAACCTTGTCGAAGTAACTTGAGAGTTCTTTTTCGTAAAGAAGCGGGATTTCCGCAACAAAGAACGAGGATTTTTTCCCCTTATGCTGCTCGGCCAAGGGGCGCCAGAGGGATTCAAGTCGGGGGTGCATGATGCCCTCAAGGATCTTACGGGCTTCTTTATCAGCACTGATGAGGGATGAAAGCTTCACCCGATCCGGGATACCTGAGGAATCAAGATATTCTTTTCCCAAAGTGGAGGCTATCTCGAGGCGAACTTCTGTGTTCTCCTGAAGAAGGCGTCTGTTTTCCTCATCGGCGGAATAAGTTGTTACCTGATGACTCTGCTTCGAGAGATATCCCATCATCTCGTGAAAAAGGAATGTCTTTCCGCTGCCAAGGGTTCCGGTGATGGCAAGTGACGGCATGCGAGGTGAAGCGTGCAGTAAAGGATTAGTGGCCGGAGATCTTGCGCCATCCTAAAGAACCCAAGCTCTCAAGGACTCTACGCACTCTGTCGAGCGGAGCAAAAACAGCTACTTCCCGCCGATTGCCGGCGAGGAGAATGTTGGGCCCGGGAGATCCGGAGGCAGTCCCAGAGGTTTCACGATATCAGGTTCCTCTGCATCGCCACGCCGAGGCTGTCCGTCAGCATCCAAAATCCTTGGGGTAACAAAAATCACAAGGTTCTTTTTGAGTTTTTGATCTGCCTCGGAGCGGAAGAGGCGTCCTGCAAGCGGGACATCCCCCAGGAGGGGAACCTTATCCTGAACTTTTTGCACGTCCTCTCGGATCAGTCCTCCGAGCGCGACAGTCTGACCATCCCACACCGTAACAAATGTATTCACTTCACGGGTCGAGAACACGGGTTGGTTAATCGTGTTGGTGGTGAGGGTTTGCACCACGGGATTCCATACCGTGAAAGCCGAGCCTGCAGTTCGGATGTATCCCACGGAATTAATTGGGGATCCATAGTTGATGAACCCATCAAAATCTATGACTCGGGGATTCAATTCCAAGTCGATCGTATAACCATCCGGGCCGATGGTGGGCTTGGCATCCAAAGTGACGCCAAGATCCTGTTTGGTGAAATCGGTTGGAAAGGAGGGGGTGACCGTCGGAGGTATTCCTCCCGTATTCGAGGTGCTTTGAGGAATTTGAGGAGGTTGATACTGACGAGGATAGATGAACTCATTAACGATCTTGACCGTGGCTTTGACCCCGCTCTTTGTCGTTACTTTGGGCGCAGACATGAGGTCAATGCCCTTTTTCTGGTTCAGTGCACGGATGACCAACTGAAACTGCGGTTCCGAGAAAACGCCGGCAATGCTGAAAATTCCGGGAGCGGGCGCAGCAGATGCACCAACCTGTCCCGCCAACAACGCATCCACAGAATTTCCCGTGATAGACTGATCTCCTGAGCGGATTCCTCCGACTGGATTCATAACGGCTCCTCCCGCCATCGGATTTCCGAAGGGGTAATAAGAGCCATTCACATTGGTGCCATTTCCGCCGCCTGATCCATAGACACCACCACCAATGCTGAAAGGGCCAAGCAGCCAGTCAAATCCAAGTTCTTGGAAATTGTTTTGGTTGATCTCTAAGAATTTTGTCTGGATATCCACTTGCGAGGGGGCAACTCCCATTGCTGCATCAACCAGCGAGTCGATGACATCGATATTATCTCTGGTATTGCGAATAACCAACTTACTTCCTGCAGCCAGATAATTGGCGCTCGAGCCGATAGGAAATTCCACACCTTGGGAAACAAGATAATCCTTGGCATCCATGCGCTGGGCAACGCGGACTTTGTTGGGATCAGGAACTCCGGCAGAACCGGGTTGGGGAAGTCCGCTACTTGAATCAAGCGATTTGGGGGGAATGAAGGTTGGGGGCACCTGATATTCCTTGGTGACCATCACGTCCGTGGGCTCCGAAAGAGGAACGATCGAGACCGCATAGGGATCGATCTTGAGCTTCAGATTGGAGAGTTTCGCGATGTAGTCCAATGCCACATAGAGGGGGACATGATTGAGTGAGAGAGTAAGGTGCGGTTCCGTCGAGGGTGCCGAGGCAACGGGGGTAGGCTGTTGTGTTGTTGTAGATGCAGCGACGGCTTGAGTGCTGGGAGAGGAGACTCCCGGTTGAGCCAGTTTTAGAAAGATATTCACCCCTTTCTTATTCGGGTCGAGTGAGACGCTCTTCTGTTTGAGGTATTCGACGGCCTCGCTGATCGGAGAATCACTGAGATCGATCTTGTCGATCACGATTGAGTTCAGTTTCTCGACGATCTGGTCGGTACCGCGCACATCCTGTTGTCGGCCCGTGGATTCGGTGGTGCGTCCCTGCTTGGATTTGCGAGGAGGGCGCTCCCAGGCTTTTTCCACCTGCCAGAGCATGCGGCTGCGGGTTTCATTGTAGGCCATATCGGCATACTTCATGCCAGAGTTGTGGAGTGCCTCCATTCCTTTGCGTGCCGCAGTGTTGTAGGGGTCGATGGTCAAAACCGACTCATAACGGCTAAGAGCCAGATCATAACGACCACTTTCAGCAAATCCCGATGCCTCTCCTAGAAGCCTTGTAACCTCATCCCTCTGGGCTGCGAATTTCGGCGAGATGGTTTTATTGTAAACGCCCGGCTGCTCCAGATCGGAAAGCATCTGCTTGGCAGTCTGGTTGCCCGGATTGACGGAAGGCAGAAGAATCGATTTCAGGATGCTTTCCGCAGAAAGTGGCTGTCCTTTGGAATCAAGAAGTCCGTTGGTCTCCGCAATGCTGTCTGTGAACACCCCGTCATTGATCAACTGCCGGGCGTATTCGATCGCGATGGCCGTGTAAGAGTTGACAATTGAAGTCCGGATTTTCAACGTGGCGCTTCCCGTGGGAGCCATGTCGAGCGCTTCAGAGGCAAGTTGGAACGATTGCCTGAGATTCTTTTCCGAGCGCAGAGTCTCCGCCCGTTTCATCAAGTTTCGCGCCTTCACAAGATCCTCCTGGCTACGCACCAAGGCACGTTCCGATTCGGCGACCAAACCAGGATTCACGGTCTGTGTAGAATTCTGCTGAGCGGAATACATGGTCAGGGCTGAACCCAGAATCAGGAAAGCGGGCAACGGCAGGCGAAAAATCATGGCGGGCATCATGGTGGCTCTGGAACGTTAGCGTGAATGTCTGGAAGCTGTGGAGGGATCGCCGGGAATTGCTTCCGAAGTCAGGGCCTTGGCATCAGGAGCTAGGATCTCTTTGTCTTTTTCCACGGACTTGATCAATGGTTGGCCTGCGGGATCAAGTAATCCTGCGGATACAAAGATGAGCAGGTTCCGCTTGATGCGCTGGTTGGAGGAACTGCGGAAAAGAGAACCCGCCAAAGGGATATCACCCAGAATGGGCGTTTTATCCTGAACCTTCTGCACATCTTCACGCATGAGACCGCCAAGTACCACTGTCTGACCATCGTAGATGGTGACTTGGGTGTCGACTTGTCGAACACTAAAAACAGGTTGATTAATGATATTGGGAGTTAGATCCACGGGTTTTGTTCCAGAAATAATCCCATTGAAGGCATTGGTTCCACCGATGTAAACGGGCGCAATTGTTGAAATGGGTGTTCCGTAATTCACGAATCCTTGGAATTCTGTGATCTGGGGAGAAAGGCTGAGTTCAATCGTATAACCGTCAGGCCCTACCGTGGGTTCCACTTCCAGTTGCACTCCGACATTGCGTGTTTCAAAAGATGTTGGAGTTGCAGGCGTAGCAGGATTGACCCCCCCTCCTTGGTTCTGGGGAATCTGAGGTGGAGAGTAATCCCGGGGGTAGGGGAACTTTCGGGTGATATTGATCGTTGCTTTACGTCCGCTGGTCACGGTTACTTTCGGAGCGGAGACAAGATCCACCCCTTTCTGCTGATTCAGCGCGCGAAGGACGACTTGGAATTGGGGATTGGTGAAGACCCCGGCCAATGCAAGAACGCCTGCGGCCGGGCCCGCCGGGGATCCAAAGAGCAAACCGTCCAAGGCATTGGCTTTGACGGCTGCCGAGCCGGTTCGATTACCGGCAGTGAGGTTGCCAGTGCCGTCACCAGTGATATTTCCAACGGGGCCGGCTGGGGATGCTGATTGAACAAAGGGATAGGGGCCCCCTCCCTGTTGATTTCCCTGGGTTCCTCCGCCTCCGTAAAAACCACTGCCTCCTGAAAGATTGAAGGCCCCCAAAAGCCAGTCAAATCCTAGTTCCTGAAGGTTATTTTGAGAGACCTCCAGAAAGCGAGCCTCGATCTCCACCTGACTGGGCGGAGTCGCCAACGAGACTTCCACGAGGGAATCGATCAGGTCGAGGTTGGCTTGGGTGTTTTTGACCAATAACTTGCTGCTGGAGGCCAGGTAGGTGGCACTGGCTCCTGCGGGAAAAGTGACGCCTTGAGATTCCAAGAACTCCTTGGCTCCGGCCTTGCCCGTAGTCTGGGGAAGTCCGGGAGTGGCAGAGGTCGGTGGGGTTCCTGCCCCTGAGGAGGATGCGGAGGCCGAGGAAATGAACCCCGGTGGAACTTTGTATTCCTTGGAAATCAGCGTTTCGGTCGGCTCTGAAAGGGGGACGATAGCCACCGCATAGGGCTCGATCTTTACCTTTAGGTTGGCTGCGGAGGCGATGTATTTCAGGGCCTCACCAAGGGGTAGGTCATTGAGCGAGAGGTTAATCTTTGTTCCTCCGTCGACGGCTTCCTTTGCAGGGTCGAGTTTGAGAACGATGTTCACCCCCCGCTTTGCGGGATCTGTCTCCGTCGTGTCGAGCGTGCGGGATTTCTTCTGAAGTTTTTCGACGGCATCGCGCACGCTTTCATCCGACAAGGTCAATTGCGGAATCCGGATTTCCTGAAGCTTACGACTGATGGCCCCCGTGTTCTTCACCTCGATGGGGCTTTGCTCGACGATGGTCGGGGCACCTGTGTCGAATTTGGGCACGGGTAGTTCCCATGCCTTGGCAACCTGTTCCAGCATCTCTCCGCGGCGCTCATTGTATGCCGTCTGGGCGTAATCGGTGCGCTGCTTGTTCACCTGCTCCATGCCGAGACGGGCGGCTGTGTTCTGGGGATCC
>RFPR01000291.1 GCA_009928265.1 Pseudomonadota bacterium
TGTCAGGACGCTGCGCGGGCAGGTCGAGCATCGGGATGCCTTCACGCTCCACCGCATCCCAGGGGTGCATTGCTCCAACCGCTTCATCAAGTTTGAGTCAGGCGCAATCGAGGAGCATGAGTTCAGCCCGGACTTCTTCTCGCGCAATCAATGCCCCGTCGAGTTCAAGGGGCTGGAACTGGTGCCGGATAAATTCCTGTCCCAGCTTGCCGTGCCAGCCATCCCAGACCCCGACGACCTGCTCCTGTTCCAGAAGTATCTTGGGATGTGCCTGTTCGGGCGCAACATCATCCAGAGATTTCTGGTCATGTACGGACAAGCCGGGGGCGGCAAGTCCACCCTGCATAACGTGGTTCACCAGTTGTCTGGCAGGGAGAACATGGCGCAACTACGAACCCAGCACCTCGACAAGCAGTTCGAGCTTTACCGCTACCGCGCCAAGACACTCCTGTCGGGCGTGGACGTTCCGGGGAACTTCCTGCAAATGGGCGGAGCAAAGGTCATCAAGGGATTGACCGGAGGTGATGTGCTGGATGCGGAAGGCAAGGGCATCAACGACGGATATCACATCGTGGGCAACTACAACATCATCATCACGGCCAACGAAAAGCTGCGGGTAAGCCTTGAAGGCGACGTAGAGGCATGGAGGCGCAGGTTGCTTCTGCTTGAGTTCAACCAGCCTCCGCCCGCCAAGAAGATCGACCGTTTTGCGGAGAAGCTGGTGGAGGAGGAAGGTCCGGCCATACTTGCCTGGGGGTTGCGGGGCTTCCTGCTCCTCCAGAAAGACGTGGACGAAACGGGCGACATACGCCTTCCAGACTCCCAAGCCAAGCGCATCCACAACCTGCTTGCCGAATCAGAATCGGTTGACCACTTTATCCATGAGCGGGTCGAGCGGTTCAAGGGATCGGACGTGACAATGGAGGAATTTGTCCAACTATACGGCCTTTACTGCGCCGAGAAGGGATGGAGACCTCTGTCCGGTTCCCGCTTGAGCCACCTGATACGGGACAAGATGCTGGAGCTTCGCCAGAGCAACATCTCCAACAGCATCAGGAAGTCCAAGAAGGGCTTCAGGAACATCAAGGTGCAGGGACAGGAGGAAGAGGGCTATGCCGATGCTCAATACTAATAAGCTGCAAGGCAAACACGGCGGGGCTTGGGTCAACGGCGTACCCACAAAGTCCACGCCGAAGGGT
>RFPR01000292.1 GCA_009928265.1 Pseudomonadota bacterium
GGCCAGCGAACCGTGCATGCGCACATAATTCTCCGCCTTTTCTTCGTAAACCTTACTACGCTCCACCACTTTACCCATCCGCTTCAGATCAGGGTGGGGCATAAAGGTGAATGCCGTGGGTTCGGGCCCCGATTGCCCCTCCTCAAAATTCATCTCCTGCGCATACAGATGCCACCCCTTGTCAATGCTTGCCGTGGCGCGAAACAATGCCTCATCGGGCTGCACCTGTACCACCTCAAATGTCCATCGAATGGGATTTAGAATCTGCGCATGGGCTATGTCGACCCGCAGAAGTACGGGGGCCAAAAGGGCGCTAAGCGCAAAAAGGGCGCTAAAGCCTATATTTTTCAAATTAATCGCCCCAAACATTGTATTCCGTTATCTCGAGGAGGTTGCCGTCGGGGTCGTTCACAAAAAACATACGACGGCCCGATTCCCGTACCCCTTCATCGACCAGAGACACCCCTGCATCGACCAAAGCTTCTTTGTTGGCGTCGTACTCACCATCACGAGATTCCAGCACAATGTGCTGGTTGGGGTACTGCAAGTGCCATGAAAGTTCACTACCCTCCTCGGCAGCCACCACCAAGAACATCTGGTATCAAACCTGGCCGGGATGGCTCTGGGGGAACTACACCCACCATGCCGATAGCGGACTGGATGAGTGGCTGGCCGACATGCTCCCCTTCTCCTCCACCTTCACGGGGCATCTGGATGGAGCGGAGGCCCTCTACGACGGCTCGAACCGGAATCTCGTCGGAGTGCGAAACTTCCTCTCGGGAACTCCGCAACTAGCAGTCCTTCTGGGAATGACGAGAGCCGGGAAGTCGGCCTTCATGTGCGATCTCCTGTCGCAAACCGATCCCTACTATGACTTCACCCTCATCGTGGAGGAGGGACTCTCCTACGGGATCTGGACGCAAGCGCTAGGGAGCACCCCGATCGTCATCCAGCCGGACGGGGATCTCTGTCTGAACTACCTCGATACCCAAGGGGCACCGCTAACCAATCTCCAGATCACGACGGCGGCAGCACTCGTAGCCAAAATGGCGGGTAATCCTGCCGATGAGGATCGGAGGAACCTGCGGCTGGCGCAAATCACCCAATACATCGAGCAGCTCTATACCGATCGCTTCGAGGAATGGATCGCCGAGGATGGGGGGCGGCTCGA